>JASBTH010000334.1 GCA_030148525.1 Saprospiraceae bacterium
ATCAGCCTGTATTGGTTCGCTGGCGTTTAACTTTAGTATTTGGAAGAGAGGGTGCTCTGGGTAACTTATACCGACAACGAAGTGGTTTGGAACTCCAAACCACTTCGAGTCGAGTATATACTCGCGTGAAAAGGTTTGGCAAAGCCCAAACCTTTTCGGAAGCGGTATAGGTGCCTACCTACGTTCTGATGTGTTACTTCCGCTTTCCCTGGCTGCCCAAGCCGTATGGGCGAAGGTGGGCCGATTTGGATCAACTCGTTGATTTCACACTTCTCCGATAAACCGTAGGGGAAGAGCCGGTCCATTCTCTGAAGGCCCGATTGAAGGTGGGGATTTGCAGGAACCCACAGGCAAAAGCGATTTGGGAAACAGATTCGTCTGTTGTTTTCAGCAGTTCTTTAGCTTTCTCGATGCGTTCGCGACGGATAAACTTGGAGGTGGCCAGTCCCGTGAGGGCTTTCAATTTGCGGTGTAATTGGGTGCGGCTGACGGTCATCTCCTCGCAGAATACGTCAATACCGAAGGACTCATCCTGCAGGTTTTCCCGTACCACCTGCAATGCCCGGTGGAGAAATGGGTCGACAGGTTCTTTTTGGTGAAAGCCAGACGAAATATAATGCGCTTGTATCCGCTGCCTGTTTTCCAACAGATTAGCAAGGCAGGTATGCAGTTCCTCTTCCGAAACTGGTTTCGATAAGTAGGCGTCAGCTCCTTCCCGCATTCCCTGCAGGCGGGATGATTCATCTGCCCGGGCGGTAAGCAGTACGACCGGAATATGGCAGGTACGCTCATCCTTTTTAATGAGTTGGCATAGTTGGTACCCGTCCATTTCCGGCATCATGACATCACTGAGGATGATGTCGGGAATGCTTTCCCGGGCCATATCCCGGCCAGCCGCACCGTTGTTGGCCACGCTGATTTGGTACACGCCGGCCAGGGTGTGTTCCAGGTATTCACTGACGACAGGATGATCTTCGACGATTAAGAGCAAGGGCAGATCCTCGTCGGTATGGTCGGACAGCGGAATATCGGGTAAGGCCCGGTAAGCGATATCGCTGGAAATGGGGATGTGGTGCCGGGCGATCGACCAGGTGTGGATGGGCAGTACCACAGTAAAAGCTGCTCCCCCCAGGGAAGACTTGCCCGCTGAAATACGGCCTGCCAACAGGTTCACTAATTCTTTGGTGTAGGCCAGTCCGATTCCGGTCCCTTCGGATACCCGGTCTGTCTCCACCTGGTAGAACCGATCGAAGATGTGCGGCAAATGCTCCTCGGGAATCCCCACTCCGGAATCCATCACCGTCAGAATAGCCTCTCCGTTTTGGCTTGTCACTGAAACACGGATTTGCCCGTTTTCCGGTGTATATTTCAGCGCATTACTCAGTACATTCGATACAATAACCTGCATTTTTTCCGGATCGTAGTCCATGACCAGCTCCTCATCCGGCCAATCGTATGTCAGCTCGACTCCCTTCATGTCGGCCTGGACCGCAAAGGGCTCACAGAGGTATTCCAGGAAGGGTGTTACATCGCCCTTAAACCATTTTACGGGCATAGAACCTGCTTCCAACCGGGACAAACCCAGCATTTGCTCGACCAGATTGAGCAAATCGCGGGCGCTGCGCCGGATGCGGGCGGGGCCAATGGTATTCCAGACCTTGGGTTGCCGTTCCATCAGGGAGGTGGTTCCCAGGATGGCGGTGAGTGGCGTACGAAATTCGTGGCTCAGGTTGGCAAAAATGCGGTTTTTGGCCGCGTTGTGTTGCTCGAGTTGCTGGTACCGTTCCTGTGACGCCTGCGCTTCCAGTTGCGCTTTTTGCCGGTCCAGGAGCATCCGATTCAGCAAAATGATCAGCGCAGCGAAGAGCAACACGTAGGCCGACCAGGCATGCGGATTCCAGTACCAGGGCGGCAAAATGTGCAGGTCGATAGATGCCTGATCAGTACTCCACAGACCATCGTTATTGCTGGCCTTCACCTCAAAGGTGTATTTGCCGGGACGCAGATTGGTATAGGTAGCTATTCGTTGTTTTGCGGAGGTGTAAACCCAGTCTTCATCCTGTGGATGCAGGCGATAGGCAAACTGATTATTTTCCGGCGAGGTGATCTCTACTGCCGCAAAGGTGAAGGATACATCATTTTGCCAGTGCTTCAGGGTCATATTTTTGGCGAAAGCCGGAGCTTGTAATAGGGGAGAGGCCAGCTTGGCGGAATCTCCGGGACTTCCTCTGATGGGGAGTGGTTTGTTCAACAGACGGATCTGAGCAATGACGGGGCGCGGGGCAATACTGTTTTCATTTACTTCCAGGGGATCAAAGCGTAATATGCCTTTATTTCCGGCGTAGTAGAATTGGCCGTCCCTATCTTTCAAATGATGCCCAAAAAATTTACCGACCGATATGCCGTCTGCCTCATTGTACGAATGAACAACGCCCGACACGGGATCAAATGAATGCAGAGACAAATC
>JASBTH010000366.1 GCA_030148525.1 Saprospiraceae bacterium
GGTCGTGTTTATTGTCATTAAAGCACGTTGTCACAACTGATAATTATCATTTAAGATACCGTTTTATACCCTGATTTTATGAGGAAGCAAATCGAATGTCTATGGAACATATACCTGTTTCTTCGAGAATTCTTTCCGGCATCGCGCTATTGCTCGCTCTTCTCACCAGTTTGTTAGGATTATTCGATCCGTCGGTCTATGCGCAGGAAACCGAGAACTGGGCACGCCAGGCCCGCGGGCAGGATATTGGTAATCTGTTGGCCGCTCTGGCGCTTTTTGTAGCCTTACGGCAAAAAGGGGATCGCGCGTTTTTGATTTGGCAGGGAACGCTATTTTACCTGGTGTATGCTTTTATGATCTATGCTTTTGCCCTCCACTTCAACGTATTATTCCTGGCTTACGTTGGTGTGTTGGGTTGTAGCGCCTACGCTTGGGCGGGCGCCCTGCTACGGCAGCCTTTCCACGCCATGGAAAGTCGGGGGTCAAGCCGGGGACGAACCCGCGCCGGCTGGATATTGATGCTCATCGGCGTATTGTTTGGTTTGCTGTGGTTGGCCGAGATCATACCAGCCCTGGTTTACGAAACCCTTCCGGCCAGCATGACCGAGGCGGGGCTGATCGTGAATCCGGTCCACGTAATTGATCTGGCCATCGTACTGCCGGCCATGATAATTAGTGGTCGCTGGCTGCAACGGGGCAAGCGCGCAGGCGACTGGTTTGGGCCCTCCTGGCTGGTCTTCTCGGTGCTGATGGGCTTGAGTATTGTGGCTGCCATGTTCCTGGAATTAAGTCAGGGTAATCAGGAGGTTTGGCCAGTACTCATAATGCTTGGAATAGTAGTGTTAGCAAGCGGATGGGGGTTCTTCCAGACGCAACACGGCCCACGGTCGACGCCTAACGGATAATAAGTTTAAGAATGACTTTTAGATTCTGATCAATATCAACGTAAGGATGTTGCAAGCTCTATAGCCTCCGGGCCCTTTGATCCCTTTAGTCCCGCTACACGCTCCACGGTGACAGCTAACGAATCACCGCTTCCGTTTCCCGTAAGCCTTGGCCCATGAACCCTGGACCTTGGAACCTTGGAGCCTGGAGCCTGGACCTTGAATCGTGGCGCGTCTGCCGTCTTATTCCCGGATTTGCTTTTTAATCAGCACGATCTGCCCCAGGTGATAATGAAAATGTTCGATCATCCCCGCGACATTGTAGAAGATTGTCTTGTATTTAGGATCGGCAAATTCGCTCCATAGCTTCTCTTCTGGCATCTCCTCCAGTATTTTGGCGAAAGCCTCGGCTTCTTCCCAGCTTTGCTCCAGAAAGGAAGTCCAATCTGATTCGCTAGCGAAATCAGGGGTCTGCCAACTTTCTTTATCATTGCCTTCAAGGGGGCCGCCCCGTAGCACTTTGGTTTGCAGACGCAGGTAGTAAAACATGTGGTAGGCCAGACTGGCAATGGTATTCAGCTCACCAACCTGCGTATGAGCTTCTGCTAAGGTAACATCGGAAAGCTGCTCTTTGAGGTTGGTGCTGGACCAGTTGTAGCCAAAATAGACGCGCCGCAGGCGTTCGGCGATTTGCTTGGGTACAGACATGCGTGTTGGTTTGGTGTTTTCGATATCTCTGGCAACGCAATCAGCAGGTGGAATAGTTCCCGGAGTGTTGCCGGGATTTAGAGTACGGACAATTATCCTTCGCTGTCTCCCGAATTTCGCGAACGCAACTTCGTGTCGCACCCCAATAGGTAAGCAAGCGCCAATATAACCCCCACGTGAATCCAAAGCAGTTGGGGATCCGCAAAGAGCGAGGTTCCGATAAATCCGTTAGCTGTATTCAAACCGCCGTGCAAGAGTATTGCCAGCAACACACTACCGCCGGTCCGCACGTACAACCAGGCAAAGACCACACTCATGGCCATCATGACCGGCAGGTAGGCCACGAAAGGCATATGACCGGTGGCCTGCGGCAGACTCAGCAACAAAGGCAGATGCCATACTGCCCAGAAGAATCCGATGATCAGTCCGGCCACCCAGGGCGGCATTTGCTGCTGCAGGCGCTCCTGTGCAAAACCACGCCAGCCCAATTCCTCAGCAATCGGGCCCCCGACCAGGGTATTGACAAAGAAGAAAACAGGATACAATACAACGGCCACCAACTCCTTGCCGGGCGCCAGGCCCATACCCTCCAGTACCGTGCCCCAGTCGGGCGAAGCACCACCCAGTAATTTATGAATACCCACACTCAAAAAGAGCAAAGCCACCATACCCACTATCGCAAACACGTAATACGCAACGGATACCCGCCCCTTCAACACCTTACGCAGCAGCGTGCGTACGCCGGCTTTGCCGGAACTCCGCCAGGTCAGGATCAGGGCGGCCAGTGTCGGGCCCCAGGCACCGGGCAGCGCCCATAATACCGAAGCCTCCGCCAGGAAATAGAGTGGGCTCCACAGCAACCACGACAAAGCGAAGGTCAGCATAAAAAAGGAGAAGACAGGTGATTTAAGCATGGGTATTGGTTCGTTTCTAATCATAGACATTGGGCTAGAGTTGTATCACGCCTCTTGCTCTAGTAAGGCTATGACGGGCATCCACGCTTTATGGTTTCGATATACAGTCCAGCACACCTCGTACCCAATACCTACTACCCTATACCCTGTACTTATCTCTCGGATAATCAGACATACGCAGTCCCTCTTTTTCCAGCTCCCGCAATGCCTGGCGCCCCACCCATTGGGCCGTTGCATTTGGGTGTCGGGTAAGGGACTGTGCACAGGCCAGCGCGTCCCGATGAAGGTCTGCATTGCGTTTACCGATATTACGCAGTGCCCAATGGACGGCCTTTTTCACGTAGGCGCGGTTATCGGTAGCGGCCTGCTCGATCCACGGCAGGAAGGATTGGAAGATGTCGTTTTCGGCTTTTTTGTCGGCCATGCAGAAGGCGGCCATAATCGCAAAGGCGGCTCGCCGTTCGAATTCGGGTTGGTGGTCTTTCCAGTCTTTGATCAGGGCTTTCGCCAAAAGACTCCTGGCAAAGACGGTCATGCTGAAGGAGTCGGTTATTTCCCAATTGTCAAAAGTGGTGACCCAACGTTGCGCCAGATCCGCGGTCAGTGCTTTGGGCGGGAAGATCTTGCTACACAGTAACCGGGCTTCGTAGATACCGGTATCAAAAAGGGCTGTGGCCAGGTCGGCCTCTTTGGGCAATTCTTTGGCTATTGCATTGATGTCTTTCATATAAATGCCCAGCGAATCGGAAGAGGTTATCCCAAACTTGCGTGCCTTGCGGTCGGCCACGGCGGGGTCGGCGAGTTGGTGGAGGTGGGAGAGGATGTCGGGGAGATTGGTCATGAGCGTTGATTATTTGATGCTATCGCCGATGCCATCCTAGATGGCATCTCCTATTTTCGCAATCTGCCTGACACCCACTAAAATTACCCGCCTTTTCAGGAACTATTCCGTCTTTGACATTTTCGCGCCCGTCTCCAACGAAAAAGTCACCATCTGCTCTCGCAGTGCCTCCACCTGCTCCGGATACTGTTCGGCAACATTGTACTGTTCACCAGGGTCGCGGTCCAGGTGATACAGTTGGGGGCGTTCCGGATCGGCCAAACGCAACTTCCAGGGTCCTTCACGCACGGCCTGCAATGAATCCAGCCACAGGTAAAAGAAGGGATCACCCGGGCCAGCGGTCACTTCGCCGGTCAGGAGCGGCCATACATTATGCCCGTCGATGGGGCGATCAGTCGGGATAGCAGCACCCCCGAGTTGGGCCAGGGTCACAAACAGATCCATCGTAGTAACCGTGACGTCACTGACCTGACCCGCCGGTATCTCACCGGGCCAGCGCACCATACATGGCACCCGAAAACCGCCCTCCCAAGTGGTCGCTTTAGCTCCCCGGAGCGGCCCGGCGCTGCCTCCATGCCAGGGTTCCACCCCGCGCTGTAACATACGATCGGGCAGATCCTGCCAGGGACCATTGTCGGAGGTAAAGACAAGGATGGTGTTGTCATCCAGTCCCAGTTCCTCTAAGGTGTTTAGGATTTCGCCCGTACTCCAGTCGAGCGCCTCGATCACGTCGCCGTATAACCCCCCTTTGGAGGTACCACGAAACCGTTCACTGGCACTGATTGGTAAATGGGGCATACTGTGAGCAAGGTACAGAAAGAAAGGTTTTTCCTGGTGATCAGATATAAACTGAACTGCCCGTTCCGTATAGGTCTCCGTAAGCCCTTCTTGTTCATAATTGACTACCCGGATGGGCTGGTCATCCTCGTACATAAAAAGCGTATCGGTTTCACTGAGCCACGGGCACCACGGCAGGATCATATCGTTACTATATGGTAATCCATAGAATTGGTCGAACCCATTGGCAGTGGGCAGGTATTCGGGTAGGTGCCCCAGATGCCACTTACCCACGGCCATGGTCGCATAGCCTTGCTCCGACAACAGATCAGCAATGGTCACCTCATCGGTGGGCAGCCCCTTGGTCGATTCCGGGCCGAAGTTGAACGGCGTATGCCGGATGGGATATCGGCCGGTCAGCAGTGCGGCCCGCGAAGGCGTGCACACGGGTGCTGCTGCGTAGAAAGATGTAAACTTGATCCCCTCCCGGGCCATCCGCTCCAAATGCGGCGTACGAATAGTGGGATGCCCGTAATTACTCAGATCACCGTAGCCCAGGTCGTCGGTAAAGATGAGGACAATGTTAGGCGGTCTGGTTTTGGAAAGCGAGGAATCAGTAGAACATCCGCTTAGAAAGGTCAACAGTAGGTAGCAAAAGAGAAGGAGCTTGATCATGAGCTTACAGTTCAGGTACGATTAAATGACAAGATGGTCATTTTTCTGAATTTGAAGTCCCAGTAGCTCATCCAGGGAGGTTCAAGCCTTCAACCGTGCACCGTCGGCCGTCAACCGTATTACGAACCCCTTCACTACCGTAGCAGTGAAGGGGTTCGTATCCCATGGTAAAAAGCCTCGAATTATCGCTTAATCAACGGCAGGGTCTTGATACCAGTCTTACCCTGTGACGACCAGGTCGTCCGTATCCAGTAGACTGCAGGCGCCAGTTGGCTCATACCCTCCAGTTGAAAGGTATATTCACCCGGTCCCGCGATTGGCAGACGCTGCCGCTGGATCGGCTGCCCCAGGTTGTTAAACACGGTGACCTCCAATTCACCGGCTGCATCGACCTGAATTATACCTTGTACCTGATCATCAAATGGGTTGGGGTACAGGCGTACAGCGTCCAGTTCGTAGGTATCCACAGTATAGATATCCGTGATGGGTGAGCAGGGTACCGTATCGATCATCTTACCGAGTACGCGCTGGAACATCAGGGAGTGTCCGTCATTGTTCTGGTGAATACCATCACCGGAATCAAAGTCGGGATTGATCATTCCGTCGGGCGTAGCGGCACCAGTCCAGAAATCAATAGCCTGATCGCCGTAGATGGACAGGATAGAATCCCTCACCTCCCTCTGAATATCGATCTGGCTTTGACTGGTGAAATTCCGCGGCTGAGTCGTGGTGATATACACCCGGCTCCCTGCTGCCTGACCGGCATTGTACATCGCAGCGAAGTTGTCCAGTTGCCGATCAGCACCAAACCCACGAGTGGCATCATTGGAAGGCATATTGATGATGATGGCCGATGGTTTATAGGTCAGTGCCTTGGTGACATTGCGTTCGGAGTCAATGGAAACACCCGTACCACTTGGAATTTCCGTTCCGTCGGGCAGAATGTGATACGTAGTATATCCACCGCGGGCGAGATTGATCACCTCGAAGGTGGTGTTACCCTGCGTCAACTCATTGCGATAACGCTCTACCCAGGAGCTATCGGGAGTTGCACCGACACCCTCAGCAGTAGAAGATCCAAGCACCACAATGGTACAGGTCGACGTATCTGATGAGATCGTAAACGGCATTTCACTGACATCGGTCAGCGTATCTCCGGAAATACGAACCAGGGCTTCCGTTGTCGGCTGGTCGGGAACCGTCCACAGGTATTCCTGATTGACGCCGGGGAAGGAGCCTATGGTGTCCCAGCTGCTTCCATTATCCACGGAGTATTCAAGTAATACGTCCTGTACGTTTTTGCTGGACCACTGGATGGCCGGCGTTTTACCTACCTGCCAGAATTCACCTCCATTCGGTGATACCAGGTCGAGCGATGCCTCTACCTCGGCAGTGCTTTCGTACACCACTTTCATGGCACCCAAATAATAAAAACTAAAGCTGTTATTATTGCGCGGGCCGGCTGAAACCTTGATGTCGATGGTCCCATCTGCTGCCGGTAATACATTAGCCACGGCAAGTTGGTCGGTATTCGAAGATACATTTAATAATACAGTATCGGCGGTAGCGCCCGTAACAAGGTACCGGGTTTCACGAACATCGGTAGCGGTGCGCGAGGCAAAGAAGGAAATCTCTACCGCTTCGGTAGGATCAAAGTTGCGCATAATCAGTCCGGCAGTAGGCTGTTGCTGGCCACCAAATTCAGCAATATTTCCAAAGAAGCTGTCGCCGGAAGCTGAAGGGGGAATGCCCAGTGCCGGATCGGGAGCCAGGGTGCCGGCGGTATTAGCATTGTTGAAATCATCGTAGATCTCGATGCTTACCCCCGAGGTAAGGTTATTGGTCCGTAACAGATCAGCAATTGACCCCGCATTAGGGTCGGCTATATTATTCCAGGGAAGCGGGCTCGCATTGGGACCAAAGTCGACCAGGATAGTATCCTTCACAAATTCCGGCGGACGGCGTTCCCAGGTCATTTTCATCAACCCAAGATAATAGAACCCCGAGCCATTACTATTGTTAGGACCCGGTGAAGCGGTAATCCGAATCACACCGCTGGTATCCGGAACCATTTGGGCCATTACCAGTGTGGAATCGTTATTCGAAGCATCCAGATACACCGTATCGAGGCCGCGACCTGCGATAGCGTACTGGGCTTCCCGTATATCATTTACTCCGTTACGGGCAGCGTAAAGGCTGAGGGTGTAGACAAAGTTTGTATCGAGGTTGTACAACTCCACCGCACCGGTAGGCTGTGTTTGTCCGCCAAAAGGGGTCACGTTACCAAAAAAGCTATCCCCCGTAGCGGTGGGCGGGAAACCCAGTGCCGGATCGGGATTCGATGACCCTGAACGGTTGATGTTATTGAATGAATCCACTACGGCAATTCCGTAGCCGGTGAGTACACCATTGTCATCCATCAGGTCCGAGATGAAACCTGTATCGGGACTCGATACGTTATTCCAACCACCGACCGACAGATTATCACCGAAGTCGATCAATACTGTTTCACTGGGTAAAACCGGTGGTAGTGCATCGTAAGCGCACTGAATAGCTCCCAGGTAATAGAAGGCCGAACCATTGGAGTTATTAGGTCCCGGAGAGGCTTCGATCGTGATCAGACCAGCCGTATCAGCGACCATATCTACCCGAACGACCATGTCGGTATTATTCGATGCATCCAATAGCACCGTATCCGTACCGGCACCGGTGACCACGTACTGAGCTTCCCGTACATCATTCACATTATTGCGCGACGCGAAGATGGTCAGCGAATACGTCTCCCCTGGGGTCAGGTTGTTGAGCTGAACGGCACCCGTAGGCTGAACCTGTCCGCCAAAAGGCGTGACATTACCAAAAAAGCTATCGCCCGTTGCGGAAGCCGGAATACCCAAAGAGGGAGCCGGGCTCATAGAACCCGTGCGATTAATATTATTAAACGAGTCGACTACCGTCAGGCCAAAAGCCGTTTCGTCGCCACGTTGATTTAGCAACATGGTAACTTCTGCGTCGTTTGGGTTAGTAATATTATTCCAGGGTGGCAGACTCAGGTTGTCACCGAAGTCGATAGATACGGTGTCACGTACAGTCAGGATCGGTACTTCATCGTAATACAATTCTATGGAGCCCAGGTAATAAAAGCCCGAACCATTGGTGTTATTGGGACCGGGAGAGGCCGTTACCCGGATCGCCCCGTCGGCATCGGGTTTCATAGTCGCTACCGCTACCATGTCGGTATTGGAAGCAGCATCGAGGTAAACGGTATCCAAGCCTGATCCGGCAATGACATACTGAGCTTCCCGGTTATCAGAGGCAGCCCGGGATGCGAAGATGGAAAAGGTATACACCCGGCTGGTATCCAGGTTGTGCAGTTCTACGGCACCCGTTGGCTGCTCTTGCCCGCCAAAAGGAGCTACGTTTCCGAAGAAGCTATCACCGGTAGCTGTTCCGGGTAATCCCAGAGCGGGATCGGGTTCCTGGGTTCCGGCCGTGTTGATGTTATTAAATGAGTCAACCACCATCACCGAAATGCCGGTTTCATTCTCTTTCTGGTCAATGAGGTTGGCGATTTCTCCCACATTAGGGTCGCTCACATTGTTCCAGGGTAAGGAGCTAAAGTTGTTTCCGAAATCAATTCGGATAGTGTCCGTTTGGCTAAATCCGGTGCCTGCAAAGGACAGGACTAGTGCCAGAACGGAAAGGTACTTTCTGTAAAATCGCTTGTTCATAGAGTGAAATTGGTTTATTGGAAAAAAGTCAGTGAATAGGTATCCGTATCCAATGCCGGAAAAATAGCTTCGGCACATTTGTTTGTAGACAAAGGCAAGGGAGTCGTCAAAGGCGAGCGAATAGTAATATACTTTTTTTCTATGGATTGACTAGTACACTAGTAAAAAGAGATAGGGTTGATCCCCATTTTGTACAGACTGAGTAGCCTTTCCCGGCTTTCGCCAAAAAAAGGATGGGAAGTAAAAGTAGAATAAGCAGTTGCATAATGAATGATTTTAAAAAATAGTCTGTCGCAACACTAAGCTATTCTGGTCCGGATCCCGGATAGCCGCCTCCCGGTACAAACCATGATCCACGATCTCCTGCAATACAGATCCTCCGTGTTTCGGGACCTGCTCCATCAGGTGCGCTAAATCTTTTACCGAAAGGTGAAGTTGATGCCGGTTCGAGGAAGCATCATTTCCCGCCAGTTCTGCCGGACAGAAGAGCATATCAAACCCATTCACCTCTGCACGGAAAAGGGTATAGCCGGCCATCTCTTCCTTCCGGAAAATCAGCCCGAATATTTGGCGATAAAACGTAACCATGGCTTCCATGGAAAAAACAGCCAGGGTGATCTGATTAAGTTTCATAGCATGAAATATCCTATCAAATTAAGGGTTCCCGCATTCTCATGCTGGTAAATATGCGTATGGTGCTTTAAAATCGACGTATAGTAGTCAATAGGCGGAGATTGCTGAGTAGATAAGGTAGTAGGTTGATGGAATAAAGTAGTAGGAGTTGTTTGAATCACGATACCCTATACCGGAGGCCTCACTCATTCCCCATTCCCAACAAGGGCAACTGCTTGACCGAATGGTAGCGCAAACCAGCGGTAATGCATTCTTTCAGAGCCTCCGCCGGAACGGGTTCGTCTAACCCGAATACGATGGCGCGATTCCCTTCGTAGGTAAATGTATCGGGGAATACCTCCCTGAAGGTCGGAACCAGCTTGCTGGTGCATTTGAAGTACATAGCATACTGATCGGGCGACTTTTCCTTCCAGTCCATGCGGATCGTACTCCCCTTTTTGGTGAGGTAGCTCGGTTCGCCCCATTTCAGGGTTTCCTCCAGCCTGGTGACCTCCGGAATAGCTGCCGCAGCTTCCAGGATTAGGTGGCGCAGATACTCCATCTTGGGGCGAATATGCTCCGGATAGCGGTCAAAAACATGGGCTACTTCGGGGTGGGTGGTGGTCATTGTGTTATTGAGTATTGGGTACAATATACGGTTTCAAAAACCTACTCCTTAAGGAGTCCTGAATCGTTTTTTAAGGTAGCGTTTTAAGATTCAGGTTGAGGTTAGAAAATGGTCGCAAACCATAAGATTAGCTTATAGCAAAATAAACCTGATAAATACAGATTATTGTACATTCGCAACTGTCATAGCCAAAAAACAACTAAATGCATATGGAAAAGAACAAAAATCCACACACCTCAAACGGGCACACCACCAACGTTTGGGATGTTAACGAATCCAGCAAATGCCCTTTCATGGGCGGAGCTGTAGAGTACACCGCGGGAAGCGGTACATCTAACAAAGACTGGTGGCCCAACCAGCTCAATCTGTCCATCCTTCGCCAGCACTCGAATCGCTCGAATCCCATGGGCGAGGATTTTGACTACGCTGAAGAATTTAAAAAACTGGATCTGGCAGCCGTTAAAAAAGACCTGGAGGAACTGATGACCGATAGCCAGGATTGGTGGCCCGCCGATTACGGTCACTACGGCCCCTTCATGATCCGCATGGCCTGGCACAGTGCCGGTACGTACCGTATTGCCGACGGTCGCGGTGGTGGCGGATCGGGCTCACAACGCTTCGCCCCCCTCAACAGCTGGCCCGATAACGCCAACCTCGACAAAGCGCGTCTGTTGCTGTGGCCGGTTAAGCAAAAATACGGTCGCAAGATCTCCTGGGCCGACCTGATGATCCTGGCCGGTAACGTGGCTCTCGAATCCATGGGCTTCGAGACCTTTGGTTTTGCCGGTGGCCGGGAAGATATCTGGGAACCCGAAGAAGATATCTACTGGGGTGCCGAAGGCGAATGGCTCGGCAACAAAGAGCGCTTCGCTAAAGGAGAGCTGGAACAGCCCCTGGGCGCCAGCCACATGGGCCTGATCTACGTAAATCCGGAAGGCGTAAATGGCAATCCTGATCCCGCCGAATCCGCCCACATGATCCGTGAGACGTTCGGACGGATGGCCATGAACGACGAGGAAACCGTAGCCCTGATCGCCGGTGGACACACCTTCGGTAAAACCCATGGTGCCGCGAGCGATGCCGAATACCTGGATGCAGAGCCTGCCGGTGCCAAAATCGAACAGATGGGACTCGGCTGGAAGAGCCGCTTCGGAACGGGTGTTGGTAAGGATACCATCACCAGCGGTCTGGAAGGTGCCTGGACCGATGCGCCCACCCAATGGAGTAATAAGTACTTCGAAAACCTTTTCAAGTACGACTGGGAGAAATACAAAGGCCCCGGTGGTGCCTGGCAATGGCGTCCGGTCAACGGAGGCGGGGAAGGAACTATTCCCGATGCCCACGACCCCAATGTGAAGCACGCTCCGTTCATGCTGACCACCGACCTGTCGTTGAAAGTGGACCCTGCTTACGAAAAAATCTCACGCCGTTTCTACGAAAATCCGGATGAGTTTGCCGATGCCTTCGCTCGCGCCTGGTTCAAGCTGACACACCGCGATATGGGCCCCGTTAGCCGTTACCTCGGACCGGAAGTGCCTCAGGAAGAATTGATCTGGCAAGATCCCGTTCCTGCCGTCGACCACGACCTGATCGATGAGAGCGACATTGCCCACCTGAAGGTTCAGATCCTGGACAAAGGTCTATCTGTTTCCGAGCTGGTATTTACGGCCTGGTCTTCGGCTTCCACCTTCCGTGGCTCCGACAAGCGCGGTGGTGCTAATGGTGCCCGCGTTCGTCTGGCTCCCCAGAAAGACTGGAAAGTGAATAAACCCGAGCAACTGGCTAAAGTACTGGGTGCTCTGGAAGGTGTACAAAAAGCCTTCAACGACAATCAATCCGGCAATAAAAAGGTAAGCCTGGCTGACCTGATCGTGCTGGGTGGATGCGTAGGTATCGAGAAGGCCGCTAAAGAAGCCGGTCACGATATTACCGTACCCTTCACCCCTGGTCGTACCGATGCTTCCCAGGAAATGACGGATGTGGAATCCTTCACCTGGTTGGAGCCAAAAGCAGATGGTTTCCGCAATTACGCCACCAAGCAGGATCGCGTGTCAGCTTCACCGGAAGAGATGCTGCTGGACAAAGCACAGTTGCTAACCCTGACCGCTCCCGAAATGACCGCACTGGTCGGTGGTATGCGTGTACTGGGGACCAACTTCGACGATTCCAAGCACGGGGTATTCACGAATCGTCCCGGTCAGCTGACCAACGATTTCTTTGCTAATCTGCTGGACATGAATACCACCTGGAAAGCAACCAATGCCGACGAAACGGAATTCGAAGGTACTGACCGTAAGTCAGGCCAGGCTAAATGGACCGGAACCCGCGTGGACCTGATCTTCGGATCTAATTCCGAGTTGCGCGCCATCGCCGAAGTATACGGATGTCAGGATGGTGAAGAGAAGTTCATCAACGACTTCGTCGCGGCCTGGGATAAGGTGATGAACCTGGATCGCTTCGAATTGAAGTAATTTGGGTTTTGGTACAGCATATAGGGTACCGTGTATTAGGTACCAAAGGGTGGCCGATCCGACTATGGATCGGCCATTTCTTTTTGGTGGTCGATCCTCTGGATCGACCAAGATCATGACTTAAATACCGATTATTTCTACACAATATTTCCGGGTCGAAATACATTTGCGGTCGATCCGGTAGCGCTGCGGATCAAGATTCGTTATTCTGGCATGTTCCTGGTCGGTCCGGCCCTGCCTGCGCCCGTACGGGCTTCAGCGGTCGCAGGAGGATCGACTGCCAATTCCCCCTATCCCCCACTCCCCAAATCCCCCAGTCTACACAACTAAAGTGATTTTATTTGAACGACAAGCTCGATCCACCGGATCGAGCACCAC
>JASBTH010000373.1 GCA_030148525.1 Saprospiraceae bacterium
ACGTACGCAATACTCACCAGGGGGATACTCCAAAAAAGAAAATACAAACCAGTACGCAACCCCTGGTTGCTGCTCTGCAGGGCTAACCGAACTGCCTGAAAAGCGTAAAAATCTATAGCCAGAAAAAGAACAATAAATACGATTAATCGCATCATAGGTGGATCATTTGGGCGCTTCCATAAACAGACAAAATTAAGGGAATAAAAGTTGGACAAACACCTTTTTTGGATGAGCAGGTACCCTGCACCGATAAGGACACTCCTGTACGCAGGATTGTCTTGCAGGTACCGAAAAATTGCCTCACCTTTGGTCTTCGTTACGATCTGTATTTCACGACCATCATTGATTAACTATGGACCTTTCCTACCTTCCGCATATTTCACCTGCTGTCTCTGACTCCTTTTTTCTCATTGCCGGGCCCTGTGCGATTGAAGGCGAAGACATGGCTCTGCGAATTGCCGATCGAGTAGGCTCGGTATGCAAAGAATTGGGGATACCCTACATTTTCAAGGGGTCGTACCGCAAAGCGAACCGATCTCGCCTGGATTCCTTTACCGGTATTGGGGACGAAAAAGCGTTGCGGATTTTACGGAAAGTAGGGGAGACCTTTGACCTTCCCGTTACGACCGATATTCACACTGATGCGGAAGCAGCCATGGCCGCTGAATACGTAGATGCCTTACAGATTCCTGCCTTTTTGTGCCGTCAAACCAGTTTGTTGGTAGCAGCCGCTGAAACCGGCAAGGTCGTCAATGTAAAAAAGGGCCAGTTCATGAGTGCCGAATCCATGAAGCATGCGGTCGTCAAGGTCCGGGAAAGCGGAAATGAACAAGTATGGCTGACCGAACGGGGGACCACCTTTGGCTACCAGGACCTGGTGGTGGATTTCCGGGGCATACCGGTCATGCAGTCCTTCGACTGTCCGGTCGTGCTGGATTGTACCCACTCTTTACAACAACCCAACCAGTCGACTGGAGTGACCGGCGGTCGTCCGGCCCTGATCAGTACCATTGCCCGGGCAGGTATTGCCGTTGGCGTAGATGGGCTGTTTATAGAGACTCATCCGAATCCCGCTTCCGCAAAATCCGACGGAGCCAATATGTTGCCACTGGATAAATTAGAACCATTATTACGGTCTTTGGTCGCCTTGCGACAAGCTGCCCATACAACCGTTTAAATCAATTACTCGTTTTAGAGGTATAGAAACGCCCTTATCATTATGCTACGAGTACTATTGTTGTCGCTGTGTTCACTGTTCGCTTTCGAGGCCCCGGGGCAGTTGCAAAAGACGATCCACCAAACGTATACCATGCCCGATTCCGTATCCTTGATCGAGTTGTCGATCAACGGCCCCTATGCCGTTGAAACCTGGCCGGGAAATGTGGTCATGAGTGAGGTCCGGATAAGTTTGTACAACGGTTCCGAAGGCTTACTTAAACATTTCATGGACAGCCAACGATATGATATTGGAAGCCATATTGCCGGTGATAGTCTCCGCATCCAATCGTTTATGATGGAGCGACCGGACATCAAAACGAATAAAGGCATCATTACCGAGCTGGTTGATGTCCGTTTGTTTTTACCTGACACCTTTGAGGCCGTTTCCGATGGTGTATGGCGCCGCAAGGAAAAGCCGGAATCCCCCGATGGGGAAGGCAAGTAATTCCCCTATTGAATGAAGCAGGAAGTTGACATACAAGTACGTCCGAATGAGGTGAATTCCGCCGAGCTTATCCGCACCCGGATAAGTGATAAGGTAACACTCGCTGCTGATGATATAAGCGACTGGCACATCCTTCGCCGCTCCATTGATGCCCGTGGCCGAAAGCCGGTCGTACGCATGCGGGTAGCTGTTTACTCAAAAGGAGAAAAGCACCAAGCTCCCCCTGCATTGCTGGAGCAATTCCAAATGGTAACCGATGCCCCTGCGGTTACAATCGTAGGAGCGGGACCAACCGGCTACTTTGCGGCTTTGGAATGCATTGAACGTGGTTTTCGCCCCGTAGTATACGATCGCGGCAAAGATGTACGTAGCCGCCGTCGCGACCTTCGTGCCATCCAGCAGGAAGGTAAAGTGAATCCCCACTCCAACTATTGTTTTGGGGAAGGTGGTGCCGGTACCTACAGTGACGGGAAGCTGTACACTCGGTCGCACAAGCGCGGTACGATTGAAAAGGCCATGCGTTTATTGGTAGAACACGGTGCTCCACCGGATATTTTGGTGGATGCACATCCCCATATTGGATCGAATAAGTTACCCAAGATCGTAGCGGCCATTCGCGAAACTATTGAGCGGTTTGGCGGAGAAGTGCACTTCAATACGCATATCACCGATTTAGTGATCGATGAAGGTAAGGTGGTTGGTATTAAAACCGCCGACGGCCGGGAGATACCGGTCGGTGCGCTGGTGCTGGCTACCGGTCATTCGGCCCGGGACGTTTACCGAATGCTCGACCGACAGCAAGTACGATTGGAATCCAAACCCTTTGCTCTGGGCGTTCGCATTGAGCATCCCCAGGCACTGATCGATCGCATTCAGTACAATCAGTCACCCCGGGAGGAATCCCTGCCCGCCGCCAGCTATAAGTTGGTGACTCAGGTGAAAGATCGCGGCGTATTTTCCTTCTGCATGTGTCCCGGAGGTCTTATTGTTCCCGCCTCTACTGCACCCGGAGAAATAGTAGTCAACGGCATGTCTATGTCGAGGCGTGATTCGGCTTATGCAAACTCGGGGACAGTGGTAGCGGTGGAGCTCGACGATTTAAAGCCCTACGCTGATCATGGTGTTTTCGCGGGGATTGCTTTACAGGAACAGGTAGAGCGAGCCATGTTTTCTTTTAGCGACGGAACGCAACGGGCACCGGCACAACGCCTGATCGACTTTGTAACGGGGCGCGAATCTACTGATTTACCAAAGTCATCCTACATTCCCGGTCTGATACCGGCCCCCTTGCATACCCTTTTGCCGAAAGGCATATACAATAGGTTAAGGCAGGGTATACTCGATTTCGCAGATAAGATGAAAGGCTATTATACCAACGAAGCAGTGGTGGTAGGTACCGAATCGAGAACATCTTCGCCTATTCGCATTCCGAGAGACCGGGAAACCTATCAACATCCCGATATCGCGGGCCTTTTTCCTGCGGGTGAAGGGGCCGGATATGCCGGGGGCATTATTTCGGCAGCTATGGACGGGCAAAATGTCGCTCGGGCAGTGGCTCAATTTATGATAACCAACGGATTGGCATCCGTACATTCCTGATACTGTTTATGAAAGCGATCTTTGATTTGTTGGGACGTGCATTATTATCAGTCATTTTCTTTTTTGAAGCGTACGATTCGATCCGTTATTTTGATCAGACGAAAGAAACCATGACCGAATATGGCATCACCTGGCGGCAGGATCTGCTGTTGTCCGCGGCGATTGGGGTGTTAATCCTCGGTGCCACCCTGATTCTGTTCGGATACCGGTCCAAGTTCGGTGCTACCTTGTTATTGTTTTATTGGGTGCCGGTAACCTTGATTGCAGAGGCTTTTTGGCAGGAAACTGGTCTAGATTACCGGGAGGCTTCTATTTCTTTTATGAAGAATATCGCCATAATTGGCGGGCTGTTAATGATCTACGTAAACGGTGCCGGTAAATACAGTATTAAGCGCTTATTTGCGACCTCCCGGGTACCGGGCGCTTGAAGGGAGAATGGGGGAATGGGGGAAAGGGAGAATGGGGGAATTGGGTTAGACTTCCGATCTCCGCTTTCCGATTTCCGTTATTCATTCAGTAGCTCACCACAGTACTTACAGTGCACGGCATCTATGGAGTGTCCTTCCCGTCCGCAATAGCGGCAAGCCTGGTTGCTAACCTGGTTCTTTCGGACTTCCGATATCATTTCTGCTGAAACGATGCCGGTAGGTACTGCAATTACGGCGTAGCCCAGGACCATGACGACCGCCGATAGGAATTGTCCCAAATTGGTAACGGGGGTGATATCACCATAGCCAACGGTGGTTAGGGTGACCACCGCCCAGTACATAGCGCGGGGAATACTGGAAAAGCTGGCGTTCTGGTCGCCTTCGATCAGATACATGACCGATCCGACAATAGTAACCATCAGAATTACGAAGGTGAGGAATACCGTGATCTTGGCCCAGCTGGCCAGCATGGCCCGCCGGATAATATCACCCTCTTGCATAAAATGCCCCAATTTGAATATTCGGAAAACACGCAGTAAGCGCAGCCCCCGGATTACCAGCAGGTAATGGGAGCCCGCCAGGAAGAGGCTCAGATAAGTTGGCAGTATGGCCAGTAAATCAATGATACCATAAAAACTCAGGACGTACTTACGCGGTCGGTACACGCTGTACATACGCAGTAAGTACTCGACGGTAAACAGAATGGTAAAGGTCCATTCTGTGATGTGGAAAAATTCATGGTACAGTGCGTCGTATTCCGGAATGCTTTCGAGCATAACGATGATCACACTGGCCAGGATGCTGATGAGAAGCAGCACATCGAAGGCTTTCCCCTCAAAGGTGTCGGCCTCGAAAATGATCTCGTGAATTCGTTCCTTTAACCGGTTGCGTTTAATGCGTTCCTGCCCCATTCACCTGGTTTTGGCATTGTTTTTGGTGGTATAACCTGTATGTAAGTCTGATCGGAGAATATAAGCAAAATGAGTCTGAATTGGCTTTCGCCAAAAGAATTGGGCAGCTCATGGATGCTTCACAACACATATAGAAAGATGGAAAGTATATAAATGAGTTTTTTACTGGAAGTTTGTACCTTTAATATTCATCCCAATTAACGAAAAGAGCTTATGTCAAAAAGTGGAGATTCTGTTATCAAAGCGGTTATAGTAGAAGATGAGGTCAATGGTCTTAACAACCTCAAGAACTTATTATCCCAGCAGGGAGATGTCGAGGTAATAGGTGAAGCCTCCAGTGTTTCGGAAGGCGTGACTATGTTCTCGAGCCCCACCACGGAACCAGATGTAGCTTTTTTGGACATAAGTCTGCCCGATGGTTTAGTTTTTAAGCTATTAAACCAGATCCGTCCGATCGATTTTGAGGTTATTTTTGTGACGGCCTACGAGGAATACGCGATCAAAGCCTGTGAATACAGCTCAATCGGCTACATCCTGAAGCCCATCGATCCGGATGCACTACGGGATGCGGTGAATCGCATTCGCCTGCGCAAGCGGGATGAGATCGATAAGCGGTTGGAGATATTCAGCAACCACTACAACAACCCCAATGCCTTTACTAAGATGAGTATTTCGGCAATTGATGGTATATATTTTGTAAATATCAGAGATATTGTTAGATTTGAAGCAGAAGACAACTACACCCACATCTACCTGGACAGTGGTGAGCGAATCACTGCTTCAAAAACCATCAAATCTTACGAAGAGCTTCTAGCTCCCTTCAATTTCTACAGGGTTCACAAACGACACGTTATAAACCTTAATTACATGCGCAAATTCGTAAAAGGCGAAGGCGGCTATGTGATCATGGACGACGAATTGCAAATTGAAGTATCGCGCAGAAGGCGCCCGGCTTTCATGGAGCAGATACGACGTCTACACCAGGGCCCCGTCCGTTAGTGTCACACACGAACCGCATCCCTTCCTGCGTTCTTTTACAACTACTGGATCGGCAAGCGATAACCGTTTGCTAAATGAAATGGACCATTTTTAATGATTTAGGGACCATTAGTAAATGTAATGCGTAAGGCGTTCATTATCTGATGAGTAGTTAAGAATGGTGTATACGATGCATGTTTGACGACTTTTTTGTGGTCGTCATAGTTGGAGAACTCAGATTTTTATTAGATTTTTGGACTTTATCGGGCAACTAGTATCCCATAGAGTCTTAAAAACCGTTCACATTATGGGAAAGAAAAAAAAGACGCTGGAAGATCTGAAAAAAGATCTCAACACCTTACCTAAAAAGGACTTGAAAAAGATCCAGGGTGGTAAGAAGGGCCGTAACTGGAATAACGGCTGCGGACGAATCATTCCACAATAAAATTTATTGAAAAATATATATATTAAGGGTCACTGTGGTAGCAGTGGCCCTTTAATTATTTATATTTATCGTATATGACAAATTCCCTGCCCTTGCTGGAACAAATCGAACCGCTGGAGTATCAACTCCAACAAAATAAGGCAGCCAGCCAGCGCATGGAGATAATCGATCAGCTCCTTGGCTATTACGTATTTACCGACATCAAACGGGCCGAGCGACTACTGGAGGAACTCTACGACCTGCTGAAAAACGCAGATTTGGGGCACTCCCAAATGGACTTTCAGTTACGCTATCACCAGTACCGGGCCCTGGTGGCGAATATGCGCTACGATTTCGAACGATCTGTCCAATACTTTAATGAGGCCATTCAGGTCGCAGAAACTACCGGAACGGTTTTTCAGCAAGCCGAAATAATGATCGACTATGCAGGGACCTGCATGAATAACAAGGAAAACGACTACGCAAGGCAATTGCTCGAAAAAGCCGAGCTCATCCTTAAGCGTTTTTCCCACCCGGCCCTCCAGGCCCGACTGATCGCCCGCTATGGATTTCTCAACCTGATGCTGTCGGATTTTAGTAAGGCCATTGAGGACTTGCTGGAAGCGGATAAGCAGTTGAGTAGCCTTAAGGGCCCGCTCAGTCCGAAAGACATGTATTTTTTGGGGCTCATCCACAGCGGTTTGGGAACCATCTACGTGCATAACGATAATTACGAACGCAGCATCCTGTCGTACCGTAAGGTGGTTGAAATGTCGGAATCCATGAACATGCGGTCGCGTTTGTCGTGGAACTACCTGAACCTGGGCAATGCCTATCTGGCGGCTTCCGATCTGGAAAATGCCGAACAGTTTTTCCTGAAAGCGGTCCAGAATCCCGATGACATAAATCCGATAAGTCACGCTAGTGCTTACGCCAACCTTGGGTATTGTGCCCTGCAAAAGGAAAACTTTAAAGAGGCATTGGAACTCCTGGAAAAAGCCGAAGGCCTGTATCAGGAATTCGGAAACGGTGAATTGGATAACCTTGGGCACATCGCCTCCTGGCGAGCCCAGTCCTACGACGGCATGGGCCAGTACAAGCCGGCCATCGAGCATTTTCATATGGCGTTGAATATTGCCGAAGAATTGGAAGACCTGAAGCTCGCTTCCGCTACCTCCGAAAACATTGCCACCTTCTACGCTAATCATCAGGAATGGGAAGATGCTTACCATTTTCAGGCACTGCACAGCAAGTACAGCGACCTGTATGTTCGCCAGGTCAATGACCGCCGCCAGATGGAACTGGAAGTCAAATACGATGCTGAGAAAAAGCGGCAGGAAGCCGAACTCTTGCGACTGCAAGCGACCAAACTCCAGCTCAAGGCCTTGCGGGCTCAGATGAACCCGCATTTCCTGTACAATGCCCTGAATTCTATCCAAAACTATATTACCAGTAATAAAGGGAATCACGCCGCCAAATACCTGGCTAAATTCGCCAAGTTGATGCGGCAATCACTGGAGTACAGCGACCTGGAATTTATTTCGCTCGAAAAAGAGATCGAATTCTTGCGGGACTACCTGTATATCAACGAAAAGCTGCGCTTTGAGGATCAGTTGCGCTACCGCATTCAGGTAGACGAGGACATCGAAGAAGACATTCTGGGGGTGCCGACCATGATCGTGCAGCCCTACGTGGAAAATGCCATAGAGCACGGACTGCGGACCCGAAAAAATGGCATGATTCAACTCATTTTCTCCATGTACGATGAAAAATCCATCATCTGTATTGTCGAGGACAATGGCATCGGCCGCAAGAAGGCAAGGGATAACCAAATGCAGGATGCCCAGTACCAAAATCACAAATCCCGGGGAACCAAAATTACCGAAGATCGACTGCGCATTTTGCACAATGCCGATGCCAACAAAGTCTTCGTCCGCACCATCGATATGAAAGATGAAAATGGCCAACCAAGCGGTACCCGGGTGGAGATCAAGATCCCTATTGTGGATATTCACATGCGCTAAACGCTACTTATTACCTCCCATTTAGTGGGTATCCACACCATTCCCTTTGATTTACATACCTTTTAAAAAGAAGGACCCGCCCGGTTTCCTATTGCTACTTATTGATAGTAGCTTGCGAATAGTTTTCTCATAGTATGTTTGTTTCCAACTGCACCCCGATCCCTAATGAGGTGCAGTTTTTTTATTTTCTGTACCTGCTCCCACCCGTAAAAAAAGGCATTAGCCCAACTCATCCCCACCCTGGCCACCGAATACTCATTCCCCAGCCGAACCGGTCGAAAAACATACTATCTTCTAATCTGTAGTTTTCTCATAGTATGTCACAGGCATCTGCATGTCATTTGAGTGCAGGTGCCTGATTTATTTAGCTGGTGCTGCCAAAATATCGAAACGCTGTTCCAGGCGATGACCCGCTTCGTCGACAAGGGTCAGGGTATGTGGCCCGGGTTCGGGTACGAATTCCATAACGTGAAAGGTTTGGGTGACACCCATGAACCGATCGTCGATATGCCAGAATACTTTGGTATCCGGGCGTTGGTGGGCTAATTCAAACACGGTTCTTGATAAGGTGCCGTCGGCATTGCGTGGTACCTGAATGCGGCGGGCCTGCTGCGGGTAAATGAGCTGCATCATCTCGTCCTTTTGGCTATCCGATTGACTACAATCAGGATGCACCGGTGGAGTCGGCCGATATTCCGGGTGACCGGTCCGGTAATAATGTGCCATTCGCGGGGGCAGAATAAACCAGGACTGGTGTCGAAGTGTCTCCACCGGAAAACAGGAAGCATCGGCCTGAAAGGTGCCCGTGGGGTCCAGGTGGAGCAAGCGGTGGTAGGGACAGGTACGTCCTCCTCGCGCACTGCGTGTCTCCCATTGGACCTCAGCCGGGCAATGCGGCCCTGCCAGTTCACCCGATTGGTGGCATACCCTGATTTCTTGTAAGTCGTCATACGGCGCATCCCACCAACTGGTTGGTGGCAATTGATCAAAAATATCAAATAGTACCGGCCCGGCAGCATGGATGCCGATCAAACCCGGACGGCCTTCACCATTGGCATTGCCGGCCCAGATACCCACCGCATATTCCGGGGTTACCCCAATGGCCCAGGCGTCCCTGAATCCAACACTGGTGCCCGTTTTCCAGGCAATTTGGCGGCTCGATCGAAATTGTTCCCATTCCCCGCGCGATGCTGGCCGCTCTACCTCTTGCATGGCTTCAAAGGTTTTCCAGATAGCCCCCGCACGCAATTGGGCTGACTGATCAACAAACTCCGGCGCCAGTGGATGCTGGGGACGAAGGTTGGCCCCGGGCGCAAAGGTGAACCACCGACCGGGCTTTTCCGGCAGGTATTGTCCATCGAACTGATTGTAAATATTCAGGGTGCGTCCCATCCAGGCATAGGCAGCAGTCAACTCATCCAGGCGCGATTCGGCCCCTCCCAGTATCAGTGACAATCCGTAGTGTTCCGGAGGGCGATTGATCGTCGTTAACCCCAGATCGCGTAATTGTTGGTGAAAGCGTTCCTGACCGTATTGATTGAGTAGTTGGATGAAAGGAATGTTCAGGGATCGGCTCAAAGCCCGCCGCGCCGGCACGGCCCCGGAAAACGTTAATCCATAATTCTCAGGGCGGTATCCGTTGAAGTTGACGGGGTGATCGGCCAGCAGGCTCTCCGAGAGGATGGTACCGTCCTGCAGGGCGTGGGCAAACAAAAACGGCTTCATAATACTTCCGGTACTCCTCGGGCTCCGAATGACATCGACCATATTGCCGTGTTCTGCTCCCGCTGCCAGCACATTGCCGACATATGCCCGTACTTCGCCCGTGGGCACGTGAATAACAATTGCCGCCAGATTGTGTATGCCCTGCCCTTTTAACCGCCGGTAATGTTGGTCCAGCGTTGCGGATACCCTGATTTGCAGGTTCTGATCGAGGCTGACGGTAGTGCGGTATGCCCCGGATCGTTTCTGGCTCTGCGAGAGGCGTGCCATGAGGTGGGGTGCTTCATTGGGCAAAGCTCTCGGTTGGGGGGGTAATGGTTCGGCCAAAGCCGCTTCCAGGGTTAGGGAGTCGATGGCACTCTGCTGATGCAGTCGGTTCAGTAAACGATTGCGTTTGGCCAGGAGGTCATCGCGTCCCTGGCCCAGGTGAAGCAGGGATGGGCTATTGGGCAAAACGGCCAGTAAGGTAGCTTCTGCCCAGGAAATTCTGGTGGCTGGTTTACCGAAATACCGCCAGGCAGCGGCATCGATACCGACTACATTTCCGCCGAAGGGTGCGTGACTGGCATAAATCTCCAGCAATCGACGTTTGGAGTATTGCCATTCCAGCCGGGTTGACAAGACGATTTCCCGCCCTTTTTCCCAAATGGTACGGGGCGGATCATCACTGGCCAGCCGGATGATCTGCATGGTTATTGTGCTGCCTCCGCTTACGATCGTACCGGCATTCAGGTTTTGCCGAAAGGCACGGGCAAGAGCACGTACGTCAAAACCCGGATGGCGAAAAAAACGCTTGTCCTCAAAAGTGGTGACGGCACGTATGTATTTTTCCGAAAGGGAATCAGTTACCGGAAAGCGCCACTGGCCGTCAGTAGCTACACGGGCCGACAATAACGAACCCCGGCTGTCTACCAGTACCGGGCTGTAGGGGCGGTCGAATAAAGGGCGCGGCAAAGCCAGGAATACATACCAAATACTGAAGACCAGCAAAAAAAGGAGGGTTCCATAACCAATACGTCGTCTGGGCGTGCTGATATTCATGAGGGGTCGGGGTCCTTTGATGGGGTGGACTGTTCAATTATTGCGCGGATCTGATTTTGCAGTTTCATTAGACGTCCACTTACTTTGATGAGGGCCAGCTTGCGGGGAAAAATAGTGGGATCAATGTGATGGATCAGCCGGCAGGCCTGCTGCAAAAGCCCTTCCAGTAGTTCGGCTTCTTGGCTGGTGAAACGGCGGATATTAGTCCGGAGTGCTTCTTTATATTGAGCAAGTGCGTCCTCGCGGGAACGAAATGCAGAAGTAGGCTGTTTCAATTGAGTAGCTAAATCCGACAGCGAGATGCGTTCGAAGTACTGGTAGTGTGGATCGTGCAACAAAACCTGGGCAGCTTTCATGCCGTGCAGTAAAGCCACTTGTCGCCCTTGCGGCAACCACAATACCCTGGATTCCTGCTGTCGTTGGCAGGAAAAAAGACCAATAGTCAGAAATATGATCAGGGTAAGAGCTCTCATGATTGTCGGGATGTACATTTTTGGGCTATTAAAGCGCCAAAAATGATTGTTTCAATTGTATTTGGCCCATATTTGAAATAATCGATAATGAAACTTATTTTTATAAGCCCAAACCCCACACCTAAAATTAAAACCCCAAACTTAGAAACGAAAAATAGTACTGGAATACAATATACATAGACATTCGGCTGTGCATTCACAAAATCAATCCATTAACAATGAACATTTTTGTAGGGAAATTAGACTTTAGTACCCAAGAACCCAGTTTACAAGCCGCCTTTGAACAATTTGGAGAAGTTTCCTCTGCTAGTATTATCATCGACCATTTTACCGGAAAATCCCGTGGATTTGGCTTCGTAGAGATGCCTAACGAAGAAGAAGCAAAAGCAGCAATAGCTGCCTTAAACGAAACAGATTTTGAAGGTCAAACACTTATCGTAAAGGAAGCGGACGACCGCAAAAAGGGATCCACTTTCCGTTCCAGTTACGATATGCATTATAACAGTAAAGGGGATCGCGTCCCGGAAGAAGAACGCGAACGTCAGCGCGCTGAGCGCATGAAAGAACGCGCCAAATTCAGTGATCGCCGCGGAGGCGGCGGTGGCGGCCGTCGTGGCGGAGGCTACGGTGGTGGCCGTCGCGGAGGCGGCGGTGGCTATGGCGGAGGTCGCCGCGGAGGTGGTGGCTACGATCGCCGCGGAGGTGGCGGTGGCTACGATCGCCGCGGAGGCGGCGGTGGCTACGATCGTCGCGGAGGCGGTGGTGGCTACGATCGCCGCGGAGGTGGTGGCTACGATGATCGCCGTGGCGGCGGTGGTGGTTATGATCGCCGCAGAGGCGGAGGCTACGATGATCGCCGTGGTGGTGGCGGTGGCTACAACGATCGCCGCGGAGGCGGTGGTGGCTACGATGATCGCCGTGGCGGTGGTGGCTACAACGATCGCCGCAGTTCGTACGACGACAACCGCAGCAGCTACGATCGCAACCGCTCATCCAATGATGACCATCGGGATAGGCGCGATGACAATCGCAGTGCCTATGACAAAAACCTGGGATCTTACAAGGACCGTGAAGAGCGGGACGAAAACGAATAGATCGTATTCGATTCGATAATAAAAAATACAGGAGTTATCCGAATGAACCGGATAACTCCTGTTGTTTTTGGCGTAAGCCCGAAGACCTTCGCCAGGCTTATGAAATAAAATCGCTGCGCTGCCTTATTTTTTAAGTGGACCTACCATGTCTTTGGGTTGTACCCATTCCTCGAATTGCTCGGCCGTGAGCAAGTCGAGGGCAATGGCAGCCTCTTTTAGCGTAGTGTCCTCAGCGTAGGCTTTCTTGGCAATTTTTGCGGCGTTATCGTATCCTATCTTGGTATTCAAGGCCGTAACCAACATCAACGAATTATTGAGGTGCTCGTTGATGCGCGACTGATTTACATCCAATCCCCGGATACAATTGGCATTGAAGCTGTTGGCTGAATCGGCAATCAGGCGGGCGGACACGAGGAAGTTGTAGATCATCATGGGCTTGAATACATTGAGCTCAAAGTGACCGGTCATGCCGCCAACATTAATGGCTACATCATTGCCGACCACCTGGGCCATGGCCATGGTAAGTGCTTCGGCTTGCGTAGGGTTCACCTTGCCGGGCATAATAGAAGAACCCGGTTCGTTGGCCGGAATCAGTAATTCACCGATGCCCGAGCGGGGACCGGAAGCCAGCATACGGATGTCATTACCAATTTTCATAAGGGAGCAGGCTACTGTTTTCAGGGCACCGTGGGCTTCGACGATAGCGTCGTGAGCAGCGAGGGCTTCGAACTTATTTTCGGCGGAGACAAAAGGGTGCCCGGACAGGTCGGCAAT
>JASBTH010000379.1 GCA_030148525.1 Saprospiraceae bacterium
CGGGTTTCCAGCCATCGGGCATGCTTTCCACTACGCGGATGGATTCCTCGCCGGTGCCGGCACCGATATCGCGTATGACTTCCACATCGCTAATGGAGCCGTCCTTGCGAACGATGAATTGAACTACGTTGGTTCCGGTTATTCCCTTCTGGCGGGCTAACGACGGGTATTTAATGTTCCTGCCGACATGGTCAAAAACCGCCTTATCACTTTCTTCTTTGGTGTTGGTGCCGGGGAAGAGGGGCATGTCTTCCACCAGCATGAAGACCTCTTCACCATCGAGTGGTTTTTTGGCGGAAGCCTGGTTTTGCTTCTTTAGCTCTGCTACATCAATGAGTGGACCGCGGGTAAAATAGCCCTGGTTTTCTCCATTGGAGTATTTCTGAATTCTAAAGTGAATGCCGTAATGATATTTAGCCTCTACAGCTTGTCCGTTTTTCAAAGCAGGTGTCCATTTCGGCATTTGCCGGAGAACTTCCACCGCAGCTTCGCCCGCACCGGCGCCAATATCCCGGATGACCTTGAAATCGTCGGGAGTACCATCTTTACGGATTGTGAATTGAACCATCACAATCCCCTTCACTCCATTATCCTGGGCGAGCTTTGGGTATTTGAGTTTTGGACCCCAAAAGTGGAACATAGCTGAATCGGTCTCCTCAAAAGTGGAAGTGCCGGGGAAGAGGGCGGACTCATATTCCTTCCCATCATCAACAATAATGTGACCATACTCACCTGGTCCATCCGGGAGCTTAAACTGAATAGGAATACGGTACTGTACGTGTACTTTTTGCCCCCTTTGGATTCCCGGTTTCCAGCCTTCAGGTAAGTTCTCTATCACCCGGATAGCTTCTTCACCAGTGCCGGCACCAACATCCCTCAGGAGTGAAACATCATCAATCGAACCGTCCTTACGGACCACGAATTGAACAATATTGGTACCCTGGATTCCTGCCTCCCGGGCCGCCTTAGGGTACTTTATGTTCCGGGCAATAAATTGAAAAATAGCTTTATCACTTTCTTCTTTAGTCGAAGTGCCCGGGTAAAGGGGCATATCTTCGACAACCATAAATATCTCTTCTCCATTGGACTGGTTTTCCTGGCTCAGTCCGGGGTTACTGAAGCAAAACATCAGCAACAATAGGAGGGGCACCGCCAGGGCAAAACGCCATAGCTGGTGATATCGACTGCGTGTACGCGTCATCATAAGTATTCGATTTTTTAATTGTGTATTGGAAAATGGGTGGGCGAGGAACGCGGGTTGGCCTTTCCCTTGCGCCTGCCGCAGCAGCATGGTCCCGTACGTGCGAACGGCCGTTTCGCGGAGTACGGCAGCATCTGCCTGGTATTCGTGAATTTGCTGGAGCGACCGCCGGTATAAGAACAGCAGCGGATGAAACCAGCCAAGTATCTGTAATGTCTCGATCAGCACGATGTCCCAGGAATGTCCCAGGCGTCCGTGGGCGCGCTCGTGCTGCAGGATGCGTTGCCCGTCGGTGGTACGGTGGTCGAGCCGGGGCGACCAGAAGATGTACCGGAAGAAGGAGAAGGGTGTCGGTACCGCTTCGTGGTCGATGCGCACGTAGTCGCTGGCGTAGTGGCGCTTCCCTTCCAGATACAGGCGCTGCATTTGCCACAGGCCGGCCACCAGGCGGATTACCGCCAGGGCAGCCCCCAGCAGGTATGCGTAGTAGTACCACGGCCAGTCGGGCAGCGGACTGGAAGAGGAGGGTAGGGCGGAAGGCGTGATAACAGCTTCCGCGGAGGCTGCCGGACGGTCGAGTTGTTGCCAGTCAACGGGGATCGTCGGCAGGTAGGTCGGTGTAGCGGAATTCTCCGAAAGGGGTAACCAGTACGCCCAGTCGATGTCGAGCGTCGGCAGCCAAAGCCCCATTACCAGGCTGGCCAGCAGGAAGAAGCGGTTGGCCGCAAAGAAGGTCAGCTTTCGCAAAAAAAGGTAGTAGAAGGTATACAGCACCCCCCATACAATAGTCAACTGGAGTAAATAGGCGATCATTCTTCTTCGCGGTTTAGGTGCGCTAATAGGTCTTGGAGTTCTTCGGTACTCAGGTCGTTTTCCTTCACCAGGAAGGATACCATGCGGTTCATCGATCCGCCGAAATAGTCACCAACCAGCTTCTGCAAGCGCTGCCGGCTGTATTCGGCCTTGGTGATCCGGGGCCGGTATTCGTAGGTACGCCCGAATGCCCGATGGGTCAGAAAGCCTTTTTTGTCGTCCAGTATCCGCACCATGGTTGATACCGTACTGTGGGGCGGTCGCTCCTGGCCCAGCTCGTTTTCGATATAGTCGCGTATATCGGCCACGGTGCAGGGAGCGATAGCCCAAATAATCTGCATGATCTCTTCTTCGGCACGCGTCAATTTATCCATGTAACGTTATTTTTAGTTAAATAACGGAATTTTTAGTCATAGATGCAAGTTTGGGTGTAAATGGTGGGTGGGGTGGGGAGTTTTTTTGGATGGTGATTGGTGTGGTGGGATGTCTTCAACGGTCTTACGACCGTTGGAATAATTAGGTCGTGCCTCTGGCACTCCACGCCCGACGCAGTTTGGGCAAGTACCGAATACTACACTAATCTGTGCAAAAAAGAGCGGAACGATCTCTGGAGTCTCTGGAGTCACTTCGGTCACTAAAGGTCGTGCCTCTGGCACTCGACGCTCGAAGAAGAAAGGGGGAATGGGAGAGTTGGGGAATGGGTGGCCGTTTCGTTGGTTCAAATGAATAACTCTCTACCGCAGGTGATAAGGGGATTAGGAGATCAGGCGATGCGCTACGCTCCACGCCCGACGCTCGACGCACCACGCCCGACGCTCGACGCAGTTTGGGCAATGACCTGAATGCTACGCCAGCCTGTGCAGAAAAGAGCAATAGCATCACTCCGGTCTCTTGGCACGAAGCGCAATTCTCAATGAAGAAAGCGCGATCCAGCTTACCTACGCAAGGCTCCGGCAGCCAGAGAAGGATCACGCATCTAGGCATCCGCGCAACGGACACAGCGCGTGCTTTGCGGCATGTACATCAGACGGGCACTGGGAATGGGATTGCCACAGCGGGAACAGTTGCCGAAATCGGGATCGTCGATCTTGTGGAGGGCGGCGTTCAGGCTGTTGAGCTTGCGCTGGGCCGTGCGGAGGCTGGCTTCGGCTACACTTTTGTTGTTGATAGCATCCATGCGGCTGACTCGTCCTATCGAGTTTTCGGGAGCGATGGGCTTGGTAGCATCTTCGAGCTGGGCGATCTTTTCCTCGGTTTTAGTGATAGCTTCTTTGATCTTAGCTTTCAGCTTTTTTCGTTCGGCAGCGTCCATAGTCTTTGATTTACATCCTGATGATCAAGGTTGGCAGTTCCGAATGTGCAACCCTTTGGCAGTCAGCCAAAGTACCTGATTTTTTGACATTCGCCAATGCCCGGCGTTCAGGGCCTCTTCGGGGAGGACAAGGCGTGAAAACGTAAAATCGGTATTCATCATCCATGCTCCTGAATCTGAGACCAGTATAAGGTTGTTGCGCCACACTTGCACGGGCCTGCGTCCGTTGAGGGGAACGGAGCGAACGTACTGGCCGAAGGCATCGAAAATCAATAACCGTTTATTGGCATCACTTAGGAATACCAGGTTTCCGGCTGCTGCCAAAAAATCAGGAGATGGGGCGCCGCCGGGCAACAGACTCAAATTTTGGCTTTCGGCTAGTTGCTGCCCCCGGGCATTTACTTTGAGGAGCCGGTTTTGGAGCCCTTCATAGATCCATAGCTGATTATCGCGGGACTGGGCTATCATATCAATTTGTGGGTACCCGAGGTCCAAAAAAGACAAGCGACCGCGTTCGTTGAGGGTGCGATCCAACTGGACGGCGGTTTGGAATTGTGGGTAATACAGCAGCAGATTGAAAGGGTCGGTCACGTCGACCTGGGCCAGGGGCCCCAACACCAAGTTGCTGTACATGAAGACCTCTTTTCCGTTGGGGGCGTATTTCCGAAGGTTTCGGGCTTCATCAACCAGATAGACCTGCTGGAGTTTATCCACCACAAAGCGGTCACCCCGAACTGCCCACACGGCCGAATCGGGCAATTGCGCGTTCGCTTTTGCCGAAAGGCAAACCAATAAGCAGCACCACCATACCCGCATATTTCTAGTCTTCTTATTGGCCGAAGACCCGGCCCTGATCATTTTCAAAAAAGTGGAGGCGCACCTCCTGACCGTCAAAACGCGCATAGGAATTGAAGGTCAGCCATTCGCCCAGATTAATATAACGGCTGTGTTCGTTTTTGAGTGTGTAATCGATGGGTAAGTGGCGGTGGCCGAAGACGAAGAAGTCGGCCGGGACAGTGTCGAGCTTGCGGTTGCAGTACTGAATCAGCCACTCCTGTTCGGGGCCCAGAAATTCGGGGGCATCGGGATTTGCGCTGCGGCTACGGCCCGACCAGAAGTTGGCCAGTCCGATCCCGAAATTAGGATGCAGGCGCGCAAAGAGCCACTGGGCGGATGGGTTGGCGAATACCCGCTTAATAAATTTATAGCCGTGATCACCGGGGCCCAGCCCGTCGCCGTGTCCGATCAGAAACAACTGGCCATTCATTTCCCGCCGGATGGTGGAGCGAAACGTGGGAATGTCGAATTCTTTCTCAAAGTAGTTGAAGATCCACATGTCGTGGTTACCCGTAAAGAGGTAAATGGGTATATCGCGATCGCGCAGCTCAGCCAGCTTGCCCAGGAAGCGGACAAACCCTTTGGGCACTACGGTTTTATATTCGTACCAAAAGTCGAAAAGATCCCCCACCAGGTAAATGGCTGCTGCATCCTGGCTGATCTGTTCCAGCCAACGTACGAGCTGGCGTTCCCGCTCGGCCGAGGTGACCCGGGCATCGACCCCGAGGTGGAAATCGGAGGCAAAGTAGACGCTTTTTCCCGCTGGTATCTGGTGTGGTGGTAATTCCTGCACGAACAATCCTATTTATGGCCGCAAAATATACTTGTTTTTAATATTGTCGGTATTTTCCCGAAAACGAAATACCTATGCAAATCGATCTCACGGGTAAGCGCGCCCTCGTCTGTGGTGCCAGCAAAGGGCTGGGCCGCTCTTCCGCAAAGGAGCTGGCAGCACTTGGATGTAATGTGACCCTGTTAGCCCGCTCAGCTGATGCCCTGTCGGAACTGGCCAATGAACTGGACCGCCAGCGGTTGTATTCTGGTCAGGATCACGATTTTTTGGTAGCCGACCTGGACGATACTGATGCTTTACGCAAAACCATTGGGACATTCGCCTCGGGAACCACGGTCAATATCCTGGTTAACAACACCGGAGGTCCTCCAGCCGGGCGTATCCTGGATGCCGAGCCGGAAGATTTCCTCAGAGCACTTCAGCGCCACCTGGTAGCCAGTCAGATCATTACTACCACCTTTATTCCG
>JASBTH010000398.1 GCA_030148525.1 Saprospiraceae bacterium
ACGGCTGACGGCTGACGGCTGACGGCTGACGGCTGACGGCTGACGGCTGACGGCTGACGGCTGACGGCTGACGGCTGACGGCTGACGGCTGACGGCTGACGGCTGACGGCTGACGGCTGACGGCTGACGGCTGACGGCTAAGTTGTTTTTTTCAGTTGGGATGTGGTGAATGGAAGAACTAAAAACTTGTCTGCTTTCTTGAGCAAATTCACCGCAGTTTCGCAACGTAAACCGTAAGCCGTAAATCGTGGGCCGTCTATCGTGTGCCGTGGACCTTTACAAGACGTTGACCCGGTACCTTTGTTGGTATTCTTTTGCCGAAAGGCGAATAAACACCATGCCGGGAGGCACGCGATCGAGCAATAAAGATAATCGACCACCTGCGCGAAGCCGGGGCAGCCAGCCAGAATGCCGGTAGCGGAGAATCCATAGCCTTCGATCAGACCGCCATTGACCTGTAGGCCGAAATCGATGAAGCGTACCGTATCACCGAAGCACTCAATGGCGCGTATCTCCCGGACAACAGCCGGAAAAGTGCCCCGGTTAACGAAGAAAGTATCACCCACTTCCAGGGAATAATCAGCGACGAGGTATTCGGCGAGATCGGGATCATCAGCCGGGATGAAGAAGACATTGTCCCGCTTCCGAATCTTCCCGGACAAAGCCACCCGAACCACATCCCGTTTGCAGGGAGGTGATCACCCACAGGTATTCTTGTCCACGAATAGTTGTTGTATCGCAGGTGATAGTATGGTCGACCCGGATATTAGAGCCCATTCCCTGTCCGATCTCCAGGGTCCAGGTGGCACCGGGAATAACCGTCTGTGCAAAACCGCTTTGGGCCGATATCGGCATGCTTGCGAGCAAACAAAAGATGACACCTACCAGATATCGGGAATACTTCGTCATGTTTTACTAATTTTTTAATCGAGCCCCATCCTACCGATTACTACCATGAAGATACTGATCACCGAGATAAAACTCAGGACCATTAAAATCCATCCAACCAGTCGCGACTTCAACCACCCCACCAGGCCAAGGCACCCGAATAGAGCAAGGATGCCGAGTAGCAACGAAGTGAGGGACCACCTGTAAGCGGCTAGTAACTCCGGATAATCGATTCGTTGCGTATCGTTGACAAGTTGGGGACGCTCTGCCAACCAAAAAATACCGGCAACTCCTGTAATGGTGCTCACTAATAAGGAGCTTGCTGCCAGCCCGGTGGTGATCAGGCAGGCATTCATTAATCGACCCGGTTTGTTCATTTGCACCAATCCGATCAGGAAGGCCAGCGAAAAACCACACAGCAATGCACTGACAAATACGATTTGCCGCTGAATGTCGATAGCTGCTTCGTAATACATGGAAAAATGATTTCGGTAAAAGGTAGATAGTTTTGAAAAAACTACCTTAGATTTCTATCACCTAAATGACCGGCATGACCTATAAATCCGTTGATGATTCCGTTATTCGCATGACCCAACTCATGCTACCTTCCTATTCCAATTTCCGCGGTAAGATCCACGGTGGCTACATACTCAACCTGATGGACCAGGTAGCTTTTTCCTGTGCAGCCCGTCACTCCGGACAGTACTGTGTGACCGCCTCCGTAGACCGGGTAGATTTCCTGAATTCCATTGAAGTGGGTGAATTAGTAACCCTGATCGCATCGGTTAACTTCACCGGACGCACTTCCATGGTCGTTGGTCTTCGCGTAGAATCGGAAAATGTCCAGACCGGCGAGGTGAAGCATTGCAACTCATCCTATTTCACCATGGTTGCCAAAGACGATGCGGGGAACAATGTCGCCGTTCCCGGCCTGATCCTGAAAACAAAAGACGAGGTCCGTCGCTTTGCCCGCAGCATCAGCACCCGCGAACAGTCACGCTTGCGCGACCTGAAATTCGATGCTTCCGAGTTTGTAACCGAGCAGTATTTAGAGCAGGTGGAGCGGCATAATGCCATCGTTGATTTGAAGAAAGGGTGAACTGGGGAATTGGGGAGAGGGTTCCTTTCTCCAATTCTCCAATTCTCCAGATCACCTGCCCATCCCCAGCGGCTCCTGCATCCCCGTCAGTTCCCAGCGGCCCAGGGAAATGGGAATATTCCCGATGGCATTGAGCTTATCAAAGAAGTCCATGACTTTGAAATCATCACCTTGGAGGCGGGCGTAATCCGCCATAGCCTCTTCGACCAGGTATTTACCAGTGATGTAGCTGGTACCGTAACCGGGCTGACGCAGGTAGAGATGCTGTTCGAAAATGAGCAATTCCTTCTCGGTCTTCATCCACCCGCGGGGCGTGTATTCGGAGTGGATGCCGCCGGCTTCTTCCATGGTCATCTCGTTGGCGTGAGCGTAGAGGGAGCCGAGTCCGCGCGCAGCCCGCTGGGCAATCATGATGTAGACAATCTCCCGTACGTGGGGATTATCGTCGTAGAGGCCCGCCTGCATAAATAGTTCCTCCACGGCAGTGGCCATACCCTCATTCCGCGAATCAAAAATATTGTACAGTAGTGGCTCCTGGCGGATCGGGCTTGGATTAGGTTCCGTATCCATCCGGGCTAGCTCGAACCAGTGATAGAAGTGGGAATAGAGCGGACGCGGATCGTAGTGGGCCGTAATCCAAAAGAAGTTGCGGGTGGCCACGGGCACGAAGCTTCCCAGGTGCTCGCGCAGGGCAGGCTCGAAATAATCGGCAACGGTCACGATATCTTCGTTTTCCAGAAAAGTCATGAGGCTTTCGGCAGCTTTTTCGGCCAGTTCATCGTAGGCTTCGGCCGAATTGGCAGCTACCAGCGGCATAACGTCCCGGTTCCGGTGTTCTTCCATCTTAAGGGATGACCAGGCGCGGGCCAGTTCGCGGCGCAGGATCATCACCTCGTCTTCCCAGGTCAGGGGCACGAGGTGTACATTTTGCAGGTACCAGGTGTAGTTTTCTTTGCCGATACCGGAGGGGCCGTCTTTACTTTCGGCTTCGGATTCTAACCATTCGGCCAGGTCGTCGGTGGACGTGATGGCGGCATCGATGGCTTCCATAATTTCGGCATCATCCCGCAAGCCGGGACGATCCTTGATCGCTTCCAGATTAGCACTTTGAGTTCGTATATCGCGAATACCGGCTACCCACAGATCGCGGGCGTTACCGGTCAGATTGATCTTAGCCTGCTCGTTGAGGGGTGGGATAACCTGCAGGTCGGTCAATAATTGATCGCGCTCATCGCCCGATACGGGAAAATCATAGGTCCAGATCTCGGTA
>JASBTH010000409.1 GCA_030148525.1 Saprospiraceae bacterium
GCAGGGGCTTTACCTGCTTCTCCCGTCCGTACTGCATAGTGGCCTCCGCCAGCGGATGCTCTGAATGTTGGTTCAGCGACAGAATATACCGCAGGGTGTCATTATCGTTGACTTGATCGTCGAATGTCCCAACCGTCTCCACGGTCGGTTTCCCTTCCGTGATGGTGCCGGTCTTATCTACGATGAGGGTCGTTACCTTATCCATCTTTTCCAGGGCTTCGGCATTCTTCACCAGCACCCCATTTTGGGCACCTTTGCCGACTCCGACCATGACCGACATCGGGGTGGCCAGCCCCAGGGCACAGGGGCACGCAATGATTAGCACCGCAATGGCATTCACAAGGGCGTACACATGAGCCGGTGCGGGTCCCCAAATGGACCAGGCTATAAAGGTGATGATCGCAATGAGCACCACAATGGGTACGAAGTAGGCCGACACCTTATCCGCTAGCTTTTGGATGGGAGCCCGACTTCGACTGGCATCGTTGACCATGTCAATGATTTGTGCCAGCAGGGTGTCACTCCCTACTTTTTCGGCTTTCATAAGGAATGACTGGTTGCCGTTGATGGTACCACTGCTCACCAGATCGTCGGTCGATTTATGGACCGGAATGGGTTCGCCGGTAATCATGGACTCATCGATACTGGAATGACCTTCCGTAATCTGTCCATCGACCGGTATCTTTTCCCCGGGCTTTACCTTCAGGATGTCGCCCGGTTCAATGTCATCCATGGTTACGACCACCTCTGAACCATCCACTATTTTGGTGGCTTTATTAGGGGCCAGTTTCAGGAGCTCTTTAACGGCCGAATTGGTCTTGCTATGGGCACGTGCTTCCAGCAGTTGGCCCAATAAGACGAGGGTCAGAATGACGGTGGCCGCTTCAAAATAGACGTGAACGGTACCGAATTCGGTTTTGAATTGGTCGGGAAATACACCGGGAAATAAGAGACCGAAAAAACTGAATAGCCAGGCCACACCCGCGCCCAGCCCGATCAGGGTAAACATATTGGGACTCATTCGCCGCAAGCTGCTGTAAGCCCTTTGGAAAAACATCCAGGTGGCATAGAAGACAACGGGAATGGACAAACCAAACTGGATCCAGTTCCAATACCGCATCTCCAGGATCTCGTACAAGGGATTGTCGGGAATCATCTCACTCATGGCGATCAGGAAGATCGGCAGCGTAAAGGCTGTGGCTATCCAAAATTTACGCAACAGCCTTTTATAGGTCTTTTCCTCAGCAGAAAGGTCGGGCTCCTTCGGCACGAGGTCCATGCCGCAGATGGGGCAGTCGCCCGGCTCGTTGCGTACCACCTCCGGATGCATAGGGCAGGTCCACTGCTCCGAAGTGTTGGTCTGCAGGTTTTGCTCCTCGACCAGGTCCATGCCGCAGACCGGGCAGTCACCCGGCTCATCGTAGGTCTTGTCTCCCTCGCAATGCATAGGGCAGTAGTACACGCCGGAACCCGAACCGGATTCTGTTTCCGGGTGTGAATGGGTGCTATGATCGTGGTGGTGACCGGGGGCGTGAATACGATAGGGTGACCCTTCTTTTTCTAACGCCCTTTGCAGGGTTTCCAGAGCAATGTGGGATGTCATATCTATGATTGCTTCTCCGCGCTCGAGATCGACGGTTACTTTGTCCACGCCGGGTATCCGGGACAAGGTTTCCTCTACGTGATTCCGGCAACCCTGACAAGTCATGCCGGTAATGGGATAGGTATGTGTCATAGCGATCATCTTTTGGTACAACACAAAGGTCGGGGCTTATTGTCGGTGGTGTGTTACACTATTTTGGAAAAGACTTGTATTATTTTAGACCTCATCGAGTGGCTTTCGGTCAACGGACCGCTGTTTTTTGAAGTGACTCGGGCTGAGTCCGGTTACTTTTTTGAACTGATTGCTCAAATAGGCAGCACTGGAATAATGCAACTGAAAGGCAATCTCACTGAGCGTTTTCTCATCGTATACCAGCAATTCTTTCACCTTCTCGATCTTCTGGTGAATGACGTATTTTTCAATGGTTATCCCTTCCACTTCGGAGAATAAAGTGCTAAGCGTACTGTAATCCTGTCGCAGTTCCCGGGCTAAGTATTCCGAAAGGGTGGTATCCAGCGCATTATTCTGGTTATGCACTAAATCCGTGATCAGGGTTTTTATCTTTTCAATAGTTCGGCTCTTTTTATCGTCCAGTATCTCATAACCTACGGACTGTACTTTTTGAACCAAATTCTCCCGGAGTGGGCCTATGTCATCTTCTTGGATTTCTACTTCTCCCAGGGCAACGCGAATAGGGTGCAGGCCGACTTCTTCGAAGATGTCTTTGACCACCATTTTGCAGCGATTGCAAACCATGTTTTTTAGATAAATGATCATGTTCGGATCTTTTGCGGTTGGCAGGTATCGGACACTTCAAAATAACCAATCCTTCGGAACCATCGCCAGGCGATTTATCGCAGGTAGCCTTATTCTGTTGGTGTATGTTTTTTCACCTCATCGGGCCAGGGTACTAATTGACCGCTTGCTTTGTCTATTGGCATTTGCGCTTCCACGGATCGCAGGAAAGTGCCAAGCAGGGAGGCTAATGCCAGGCGGATGTCCGTTTCCTGTTCCGACAGATCATTGGTCTCGCCGATGTCTCGCTCCAGATTATACAGCTCCGTTCGCTGATCCTCGTGAAAGTAAATGAGTTTCCAATCACCGCGCCGTACCGCACTGTAGGGACCAATGCCGGGGCCACTCGGACCCCACACATTCGGATAATGCCAGAACAGCGGACGATCGGGAGTTATTGCTTCTTTTTGCGTAAGCTGAGGATAAAAGCTTATTCCATCGACTATCTGTCGGGCAGTATCTGGTAGGCCAGCTATATCTAAAAGGGTGGGAAAGTAGTCTTCAATGATCACGGGCTGTTGGCTGGTGGTTCCGGGCGGTACGTTTCCCGGCCAACGTACGATCATGGGCTCCCGCACACCACCTTCGTAGGCGGAGCCCTTCCCACTGTTCAGGGGGGCATTGTGGGTATGCGCCTGCCCGCCGCGGGCCACCGCACTCAGGCCGCCGTTATCCGACATGAACAGGACGATGGTCTCTCTGACCAAATCGTTTTCCTCCAGAAAATCAAGGATGTCCCCCAGGCTTTTATCCATCCCCTCAACCATGGAGGCATACCGTGCTTCCACGGTATCCAGTCCCTGGTCCAGATACCTCTGAACGAATGGTTTATCCGGCTGAATCGGTGCGTGTACGGCATAGTGGGCCATATACAGGAAAAAGGGATCTTCCTGTCCGGCTACGGTGTCGAGGATCTGCAGGGCCTCGCGGGTTAAGGCTTCCGTGAGGTTAATATCCTGTCCGTGGTATTTTTCCAGGCCCGGCACGCTCCAGGGCGGATTGGGCTGACCATCCGGGTGATTGCCGAAATTGTTCAGACCCTGGTGGCTTCCTGGTCCGCCGGCAGCATGACCGGCCACGTTGATGTCGAACCCACATGCGAGCGGATCAGCACAGGGGGTCTCCATGGCCGCGAAATGGGCCTTGCCGATGTGAATGGTCGTATACCCGGCTTGCTGCAATACTTGGGGCAGGGGCGTAGCGACAATAGTGTTGGAGATACCGGGCTCGGTGTTCAGTCCGTTATAATTCCAGTCTGGTGTTTCGATGACCGGACTCTTCCCATCGGTCTTGGTGTCCTTGCGCAGCGTCCAGTTGGTCACCCGGTGCCGGGCCGCATTCATCCCGGTCATCAGGCTGATCCGGCTGGGCGAGCAGACACAGGCAGCATACGCCTGGGTGAATGTCATTCCTGCTTTCGCCAGCCGCTCCATATTTGGCGTGTGATACCGCTGATTCAGTGGAGTGGTATTCGAATGAAAGGGGACCGAGGTATCCTGCCAACCCAGATCATCGACCAGAAAGACAATGATATTGGGTGGGGATTCCGCCTTGTGTTGCCGGCAGGAATAAAGCAAAAGGATACCTGCCAGGGTGATCAATATTCGAAAGCGATACGGGTTGTTGGTCATCATTCTGTATGTAATGTTCAATGGCACTAATACCTGACTCCTTTTCCTCGTCACCGGCAAAGAAACGACCAGTTAGCATCCGGTCAGATACAAAGGCAATCGCTAAATCAACCATTCAGGATGCTTCCAAAAGGGTCAGGATATATTCTATTTCCGCCAGTAGCGGCTGATAATGCGCTGTCTCCGTTGCATTAGTAGTTAGCATAAAAAAGAGGAGGTTGTTTTCCAGTTCGGGTGACCGAAAAAAATCAATCATAGACACATCCTGATGTACTGCGGGGAGTGCTATATCCTGTCGGTATTCCGGTATGTGATCGAACAGGACACGCACCCGCAGTGGAGTATTTCGAAATAGATCCAGCACCTTGTCGCGATCCCTGGCCAGAGCTTCCTCTTGCTTGGCAATATCTTCCAGGGTGGCCAGCCAGTTGGTCAGCCGGATCCGCAGCTCCTGATTAGACAGGTCTTTCAGACTACCAGAATTTACCATTTCCAGTAAGAGGGAATTATTCGGGTTGTAGCGAATATCATAAGCCATGGCGCCATAGAACAACTGCGACAGGCTATCTTTGGCTACCTGAATCTCTGGTTCTGAAAGGATGGTTAATATCGCCTTTGTGTTGGCGTAGTTTTCTTGATTGATGTCCACTAAAGTGAGCAGCTTTTGCCGGTTGGTTCGAAAGTCATTGCGTAACCCTTCCAGATACGTCTGTTCTTTTTGGTTCTGCTGGCGGGCCTCCCGCGCATTGTCGATGGCCAGTGCCAGCAGAATCCCGATCACCACTAACCCGATCTCCCCGACAGCATACAGCAGGTATTTACGCACGGATCCCTGATCCAGCAGGTTGCGGCGAATTCGACGGAAGTATTGGAGCATAGTTCACGTTTTCGGTGGCTCCTAAATATGGAGAAAAATGGGCAATGTTCAGTGCTCAGTGCTCAATTACCTGCTTCACAGCTTAATGCTCACAGCTCAATGATGAATGATGAATAGGCCGTTCATCCTTGCGCAAGCGTAGGTCCGCCTTCTCTATTGCAGCCTCCAACCCGCCGCCCGCAGGGCAAACACGAATTCTAATTAAAAATTAAGCACTAAAAATTAAAAATTCACTTCGATAACGCATAATCTACCGTAAACCAAGCCTTCCACCCGAAGGGCGCAGCAAATTTTTTAATTCAGCATTCAACATTTCTAGGTAGAAAGCATAGGGGCGAAAACTATACCGTAGCATCAACCCGCCGCCCGCAGGGCAAACACGAATTCTAATTAAAAATTAAACACTAAAAATTAAAAATTCACTTCGATAACGCATAATCAATCAGCGCTATCTTAACACTCGAAATCAGCAACTCCGGATCGTAGTAGTGGACAAAGTGTCCCGCATCGGCACTGTAGAAGAGCATACCCTTATCCACGGAATTGACCACCTCCGTCCAGCGAACCAGGCGGTGGCCCATTTTAGACCGGAAATAGGCCTCGCGATCGTATTCCGTGGTTTGGTACTCAGCGGGCGGATTGTAGAGGCCTCCGGTCAGGATGTGGATCGGCACATTGGGTGATCAGCGCATGCTCCGTCTCGGGACGGTGCAGTACGAATAATCGGGGCGGTAGTTGACATAGGTGGTGATTAGTTCCGGTCAGGCGAAAAACCGGATTGATGCTTACGCAAAAAGGGCAGACTGCGCAGCAACCAGATGCCCACCAGGAGTACTCCTATACTTAACACCATACCCGCCACCCCAAACTGCTGGGTTAAATGATATTCTTTGAGTGGCTTTATTATGATGGTGAGGACCGAAAAGAACAGCCGGATCACTGCCCAGGCAATTAAGAGTATGCCCCAAATCCGGGCGGAGAGGTGGAAGATGCGCGGGCTGCCGGATAAACTCAATCCCAGAACCAGGGTAAACAGCAGGGCAAATGCCAGCGGAAGATAGCTGCCCAATACCGCATATTGAACGCCCTTGCGCAGGAAAAACAGCAGGCTTAATCCCAAAAGTGCCAGAGTGGTTTGTTTAGGATTCATCGGTCGAGTCTTTTGAGGTCAGAATGTCTGCGATTACCCCAAACACCAATTCCGTAGTGGAGGCCAGGTACTCGAAGTTTACCAGCCCGTATACGTCTTCCGGGGTGTCTTTCTTTCCGGAATTATCTCTTTTGGCGTAAGCCTGACTAATGCCTACTGCCTCGTAACCCTGCTGGATAAAGGAAAAATGATCGGTGGAATTGATCTGGGTCGTATAGATCGGGATGCCAAGTTGTTTGGCGTGCTTCCTGTATAGTTCTTCCAATCGGGCACTGGGCATTTCCAGCTCCACTTCGCGGTTGTTATCGCCGTCCCATCCCACCATATCGATCGTATGTACAGAATGGACTTGCTTCCCTTCCCGCTTCAGTTTTTTGGCGAAAGCCTGACTGCCGATCAGCTCTTCTTCCTCCTGATCGAGAAATACTACGATCAGGTTTTTATTGCGCAGGGATAACTCGGAAGCCTGCTGTAAAACCCGGGCAATCAGGGCCATGCCCGAAGCATTATCGATGGCGCCAGGTACTCCGCGGGCCCCCGTGTCGTAGTGAGCCCCCAATACCAAATACTCCGAAGTTACTACTGTTGCCGGCAATTCTGCATAGACGTTAGTGCCACGGAAGGGTTCCAGGAGCATATCGATACCGGGATTGCTATGGGCAAACCGGTACGTATGTCGTTCGGGAACCAGCCCCATAGATCGGATCAATGCCTCCAGATAATGTACGGTCAGGTTGCGTTCCGATCGGCTCCAGCGGCTGGGCAGTGATGTGGATGAACCATTAGCCAGAACGAACGGCTGTTCACCGGTAAGCTGCCCGATCATCTGCTGCTGAAATGCTTTGGTGGTGGCGGGGAAAGTAAGCGGTTGAACGTTCGGTATGCCGGGTCCTCCGGAGCAACCTGTCCAGAGCAATAATACCGTGAAGAATGGCCATAATTTACGGGCGCTCCTGGACTCGGTCATGGATATTGGGTTGGGTGTTATTCCTAATAACGCTCAAACGCCCGCCATTCGTATAGTCGCAATTCTTCCGACTCACCGGGCAGTACCGTGGTTCCCTTTTGGCGAAAGCCAAGCTTGGCCAGTATGCGTTGCGATGCCTCATGGTTCATAGCTGTAATGGCCTGAATGCGCGTCAACCCAAAATCAGTGTGCGCAGCCTCCAGCAAGCGGTGGGCTGCTTCGTAGGCGTAGCCTCTGCCTTCGTGTTCGGGCAGGAGTCCGAATCCAAGGTCGGTATGCGCCAGGCCGGGGCGCTGGTATAGCCCGCAGATGCCAACGGCCACCTCATCTTCCTGGCGGATCAGGCAGTAATTACCGTAGCCTTTTTCGGAGATCTGGGGAAGCATTTTAGTGCGGATATATTCGGCGGCATCCGCTTCGGTTCGCAAACCCCGGTCTCCCACAAACTGGTGAAATTTCGGGGTGTTCATGACCGCCAGGATCAGGGGAGCATCCGTTTCAGTGGTGGGGCGCAGGAACAGCCGGTCGGTGGTAAAGGTAACAGAGGGCATAGGCAGGGCTCTTGGTATAGTTCTCCCTTAATATACACAGTTTCACGTGTTTTTTTGCTCGTGTTCCAGTAGCCATTTTTTGCGTTCCAACCCGCCACCGTATCCGGTCAGACTACCGTCCTTACCGATCACCCGGTGGCAGGGAATGATGATGGCAATGCGGTTCATACCATTGGCGCGGGCTACGGCTCGTACGGCTTTAGGGTTGCCCAGCCGCCGGGCCTGCTCCTGGTAAGAAGCGGTCGAACCGTAGGGGATATCCTGGAGCCGGGTCCAGACCTGTTGTTGAAAATCAGTACCCGGTGCGTGTAAGGGTACGGTGAAGGTTTTCTGCCTTCCGGCAAAATACTCCCTGAGTTCCCGTTTGGCGTGTTTGCTGTGATCGTTTTCCCCGATCAGGATGTTTGCATTCAGGCGTTTTTGCAGATCGCGAAACTCCGTTTCCAGCATGCGCCGGTCGGTGAATTCCAGCAGGCAAATGCCTTCGTCTGTGGCACAGACAAACATGGGGCCGAGAGGTGAGGTAAACCGGTTGATCAGAATCACCTGTTGTCCGTTACTCCGGGTGGGGGCTTTCCCGATCAGTTTTTTGAAGGTATACCCGAAGCCGCTCAGGGATTCGTAGCCCAGGTCAAAGGCCGTATCGGTGGCCCGTTTACCATCTTTCAATTCTTTATAGGCATTATTGATGCGGTACATGCGTTGGAAAGCGTGGAAAGTCAGGCCGTACTGCTTCTTAAACCAACGGCGTACCAGATCGGGGCTGATGGCTTCCTCCCGCAGTCGCTGGTCGGTGATCTTTTCTTTCGGGTGATTTTTTACCAATTGTATCGCGGCTTGTACTTCCTCCGGTGTAGGGCTGGCATGCTCGGTGGGGCAGCAGATCTTGCAGGGGCGAAATCCGTGATCCAGCGCTTCTTTGTAGTGCCGGAAAAACACCACATTCTCCCGATTGGGCTTGCGGGCCCGGCAGGTGGCAATACAGAATACCGAGGTCGTCCGCACCCCGACGAAAAAGATGCCGACGTATTCCGAATCCCGGTTGAGCAGCGCCCGGTAGTACTCATCGGCCTTGGCCGTGGAAATGGTTTCCTGGGTTTGCATAGTCAGTGCATTAGGTTCCCGACAAAGATCCAATATAAGCAGGCGGGCAGCAACCGATTTTTTGGCAAGTAATTTGTAAGTAATGGGTATAAGGTAATAAGTATAGGGTAATTGGTATAGGGTAGTAGGATGCTTCTATCCTAATACCCTATACCTACTACCAGGTACCAGGAGGTTGGGCCAGAATCACTATCACTTTATGAATAAGTCGTTGCCCAACCTCCTGTTAATAGACTTTCTGAAAACAATCCCCGTCATACCAGCAAATACTCCCATCCCCCATACCGGCGAAGATGTTCCCGTGCTGATCGCTGTAGATGGTGTACACCTCCAGGCTGGTCAGTCCGTCGCCTGTGGTGAAGTGGGTGAGGTGTTGGCCATCGTATTGCCATACACCAGCATCGATGGTAGCTATCCACAGATTGCCGGCCAGGTCGTGGGTGATCGACCATATACGGGCCATGGTTTCCGATCGGTAGGATACTTGCCCGGTCAGCACGTAATCAGGGTTTTCCAGGGAATGCGCATTGGTGAAATTCGTAAACGCCTTACCGTCATAGCGGATCAAACCCGCCCCGTTGGTGCCGAACCACATGGTGCCCGCGGCATCCTGGTGGATGGCTCGGATAACGGGCCAGTTGTTATTCAGAGTTAGAAATTCCCGCCCGTTATACCGGATCACACCCCGATCGAGGGTGCCGAACCACATATTGTTCTGGGTGTCTTCGAATAAGGTGTATACATGTGCTGGCCGACGCTTTGTTTCTTTATTTGCCGCTTTGCCATCAGGGGCTGGGAACGACAAATAATGCGGTTGCT
>JASBTH010000040.1 GCA_030148525.1 Saprospiraceae bacterium
ATTTTTTCGCAATCGGACGTCTTAAGTAATGACTTCAACGGAGATGGCCCGGTTGATGTAGTGACCGGAGTTATCTACCGGGATAGCCTGTTCTTTCGGGTAAAAGTTCTGGATGATTTCCTGGACTTCTGGGCCGACGATGCCTATTTTTCGGCTTCTTCTCAATTCCTCGGCTACCTGAAAATTCCGGATATCGCGGGTGAATTTGCCGATGATAATCGCCCCCTGGTCTTTGGCACTACCGATGGGAATAACATCATAGGAATCCTCATTGCCAAGTTATCTCCCGACGGAGATTCGGTCAATTTCCAGCCCCTGGAAATCGGTGCTGATTATCGATTTCTGTCCTTTTCTGATTTCAATGACGATGGGGTCGTCGATCATCTGTTGTTCAACCGGGACGAGAAGCGACTACAAGTGTGGCAATTCTGAACACCTGATCCTGTATTTCAAAAAGGAAGAAGATGAAAAAATATATACTACTATTACTGGTAGCCGTAACTGCATTGTTACCCGGTCAAGCCCAAACGCTGGTCGAAAAATTCCGCTCCGAACCGGGTGAACGTTGGTTTAATCGGGCCCAACTAAATCAGCGCAGCCAGGGAAGCTTCGAGAATTATTTTGATCCGGCCGTGAATTTTAGTGGGGTCGCCATGTCGGTCCTTAAAAATGACTCATTGATCATTCTATTTTGTGTGCGTTTCACGGACGGAGCAGATATTACCAAAGACTTTCTGGTAGCCGGTTCAATTCCCGACGACAATGATCTGTGGGGCCCCGTCAATATTGATGGAGAAGGATTGTTGGAGTTGGCGGTGTGGCGTCGATCCGACCAATCCCCTATTGGTTCGCTGGAGTTATTTAGTATGGATCCCGGTACCGGGATGACCATGCTGACGGCCCAGATCGATAGCGTTGTCGGTACCTTCGATGTAGATGGGGATGGGCTGGTCGATATCATCCTGTACGATGCCGAGTCACGCACCCTGGTGGTCCTGGGGGTGCCCCCCGACGAAGACGGGGTGCGTCTGCCAGAGGAAGAGGCGGAGGTGCGCAGTGCCTTGACTTATTCCCCCGTGCTCAAATACGAAAGTATGGAAGGAGAGTCGCTTGCTTACCTGCCATACGCCTTCTGGAATGAAGCTGACTGGGATGCCAATGGGGATGGTACCCGGGAGATTATCCTGGAACGCACCGATGCCGATGATCGTCCGGTAGGGCTGCGGGTGGTCAACGGGGTTAATATGTCGGAGGCGATTCGCATACGGTTCGATTCCCTGCAGCGACAGGAGGGGGGTGAATTTCTCGGCTTTTTCGATGTCGATGGCGAAAACGGTAAAGAACTCTATCTGGGTAATGGAACGGTGATCGAACGCAATCGAACCGTTCATTACCTGCCCGAGCATTTCGTGCCTGCTGCTTTTGTGGATGTCGACGGTGATGCGTTGGTGGATATTATTGGCCGGGACACCCTGGCGGACCGGGTCCAGATCTACGGCCAGTCGGCCACAACACCTGTTTCCGAAGTGTATCAACAGTCACTGGGGCTGTCGGTGGAGCCGGTATTTCCGAATCCGGCCGGTGAGCATATCCGGTTGCCGCTCAGCCTTTCTGAATCTATGCAGGTGCGGATCACATTATACGATGCGTCGGGCCGGCGGGTGCGCACCCTGGCTGATGGCCTTTTGCCGCAAGGCGAGCAGTTGGTCAACGCCTCGGTGTCCGGATTGGCCAGTGGCACCTACCATTTAGAGGTCAGGACTGCGAAGGGTATGCTTACGCAAAAAGTAGTGGTGCGGTAGACCTATTGCCGTGAAAATCTGATCTCCCGTGGCACCGCTACTCCGGGTTCCGTCCATTGCAGGCGGAGGATATTGCCGCTACATTGCAAGCGGTAGTTTTGGTAAGGCAGGAACGGGAAAGCATCTTCGAATAGGATCACTGGTTCGGCATCACCGCGCTGCAGACTATGCACTAATTGATAAGTGGGTTGTGTTTCTTCGTAACTCGCAAAACCCGGACGATTGGCGATGCGAAAACGTCCTTCACCCGTTCCCGTAAGCCGGCTGGTCAGGGTGATGGGTTTTGCAGCATCAACTCCGGCTCTTTCGAGGAGGGTAAAGTCTGTAATCTGGAGACCGACTTTCCCGAGGGAATCAATTGTCAGAACAACCGATCCGCTTGTCTTGGGATTCGTATACGAAACACCCAGGCTATCGTTTGCCAGACCATTAAAGTGATTGACAAAGAAGGAGGTGGTGGCACTGGATGGGTCCAGTTGCCAGGTGCCCCGCAGGCAATCCAGATCCAGAGCGCAGTCCTCCTGAGGCGTACTGCGGATGTTCAGAGACAAGTTAGGCAGCCGATCGGCAGCCTTCGATATATTGGTCGGCAAGATCTCGTAGGTGACATCCTGCAGGCATCCGGTCGTAATGGAAGGTGGAAAGCCTTCGGACCACCGGCCACTATTTCTCGGACGGGAGGTCATGCGTATGCGGTTGCTGTCGGTACTGGCGGTGATGCGGTAGCGATAACCGGGTGGGAACGACACATCCCATTTCCGGATTTCAAAAGGGGCGACTTTTCCCGTAAGGGTGGAGGTGGAAGAGTCGACCCTGACTTGTTTTTCGGTAACCAGCACTTTCCCGTGGGTAATGCGCCCGCCGCCGGGATCCGAAATGCCCCGGTCGACGAGGTCCTGGGCAAAGGTGTGCCACCAGGGGTTTTGGGTAAAGTAAGCCGAGAGGCCATCCTGCATGCCGGCAGCACTAGTGCTATCGATCACCGACCTGATTAATCGAATGACGGCGGTATCCGAACCGTAATTCCTGATGGCTTCCAGAAGTACTCCGGCGCTTTTACTATCACTACCCACATAAGAGTAAGGTGTTCTGCCGGGGTTGAACTCAGCGTAGTGAACCTGCTCCAGATTCAGCCCCGGGTAAATGGCGTTAGCGTAAAAATCGGCCAGCCCTTCGTCCCACCAGTTCAGGGAATCGGCAGGCCCGCGCCATTCATTGATCTGTTGGAAGCAATGTCCACACTCGTGGGCGATGACAAATTCCAGTTGCTCCATAGAGAAGCGTTCCAGCGCCCGGGTACCCAGAATTATGGGGCAGGGTTCATCGCGGGTGGTGTAGTCCCAGACGCCCGTTTCGGCTGTATGACTTATGTTCCCCTTTGTGCCGGTGCTATCTTCCAGAAAGATAATCGCGGTAGGACCAAGGGGTTCCAGGCTGTGCTCCAGAGCGTATTCGTCGAAGTAATCGATGGCCCGTTGACGAGCCTGAATGGTCGTTTCAATATAACCGGTCGGACGTTCGAAGCGCCAGGAAGGAGGGATGAACAGGCGGTGAGTCAGGCTGTCGGTAGGTTGCTGATTGGGGAGGAAGTCAATAGCATCCACACAGGAACAACCACCCATAAATTCGCGCAGGAATTCACCGGCCCAGGGTTGTGCACAGGGAAATTCGGATTGGGCCAGCGATTGGGGCATTTGGGTGAGCCAGAAAGCGCACCCAAAAAGCATATACATGGATTTGCTCATGGGGTCTTTAGGTATTGGATTTAATGAAGGGGGGAGCAATACGTAAAGATTATCACAGAAGATCGGGAATTTCACCTGGAAAACAAACGAAACCGCCGGATACGAACGCAAATAACCGCTTTTTAGGGGTTTTTTAACCGTTTTCTGCCTGGTTGCGTGAAAAGTGCCTGCTATCGCCGGTCTTTTGCTGCCACCGGAAAGTTGCGGGCGTTGGGTTGCGCATCGTTCCGGTCGGAAATTGCGATTCCCCGGAGGTCATTGTATATTTGTTCGCCTGTGGTTACCGGTCGTTTAACGTACCGGCCACCTATACGGTTTCAGCCAGTGCCGGATTGGAATTATCCTACGGTGGAAGATACCAGGCATGTAGACTGTACAGGCTTGCGCCAAAAGGCTTTTTGCCGAAAGGCTGGTCCGGGTCCTTTCCTAAATTTCGTCCTAAATGCGGCATAGCCCCGGGAAATACTTTTCTATCTCCGCCTCGATTCAGAACTTATGGGAAAGCCAAAGCCATGAACCAATCCTTCACCCTGCGCGTCAACGGTGAGGATCGCACCGTTGAGGTCGATCCCGCCACGCCTCTCCTTTACGTTCTGCGAAATCAACTGCAATTGAACGGACCTAAATTCGGCTGTGGTCTGCAGCAATGCGGGGCCTGTATGGTCCACGTCGATGGGGCCTGTGTGCCTTCCTGCCAGTTGCCGGTCAGTACCCTTACGGGCAAAAAGATCCGCACCCTGGAAGGACTGGCAGAATGGGATGGCAGCCTGCATCCCGTGCAGCAAGCCATGATCGACCAGCAGGCGGCCCAGTGCGGCTACTGCCTCAACGGCATTGTGATGAATGCTGTGGCCCTGCTCGATGAGGATCCGGCACCTTCCGAACAAGCGATCAAGGACCACTTACAGATCAATGTGTGCCGCTGCGGCATCCATGCCCGTGCCGTCCGTGCCGTTCAGCAAGCCTCCTCCACCAACCAATAAGACCATGACCGACCGACGACAATTTCTCAAGACCACCGGTAGCCTGACCATTGGATTCTCCCTCCTGGGCACCGCTTGTGTACGCCAGGGAGGCGACGAGGCAGAGCCGGAGATGCCCTTTTCCACGCAGGTGGGCTTCCCCGGTCAGTTACCCGACGGCGCGCAGGTGAACGCCTGGTTGCAGGTACTGGAAGACGGGCACGTGCGCGTGCTCACCGGCAAACACGAGCTGGGGCAGGGCCTGCGCGGTGCCATGCAACTGGTAGCCGCCGAGGAGCTGGTCATCCATCCCGATCGGGTGCTGGTGCAGG
>JASBTH010000426.1 GCA_030148525.1 Saprospiraceae bacterium
GTAGGAAGGTCTGAGGTATGAGGTTTGGGGTTTGAGGTAACCTATAACCTAGCCTAAAACCCCACACCTCACACCTAAAACCTTTCAAAAACCATCTTCTCCCGTTTCCACACGTATTTATAGAATCGCCGGATATCAAACCACAGAAAGAAGGTCAGTTTTTGCTGGAAAGCATACCAGGAAAAAGAGGGTTTAGCTTTCGCAAAAAAGGTACCGCGCGATCGGGTGATGGTGGTACGGTCCTTTATCAAAACCACGTACAGGGCAGTCCAGAGTACCCGCATGAACTTCCAGCGGCCGAAGACCAGGTTCATAATGGTAATGGTACCTATTTTGAAAAAGAAGAACGGTGCGTTAATGATCAGGTTAACCGTCGGCCAGCACTTCAGGACCGTATAAAAGACATCGACCTGGATCTTGAGCGTGTACTGGAAGTCCCGGATCTTATTGATGGAGCGACTGATCTTGTGGTAGACGATAGCCTCCGGGGCGTAGCGGCAATCATAGCCGCACAGCAGAGCCCGCAGACCAAACTCCGCATCTTCGTAGCCCGTGCGGAAGAAGGTGTCGAAGAGGCCCAATTGGCGGAATAGCTCCACCCGGTACAGGGCAGCCCCCGCGCAAGCTCCGGCATTGGTCCGGGCCCGGTCGTGTTCGGTGACAGGGTCATCGTGGCCCAGGGGCAGTATCTCCCCGGTATTGAGGACGAAATGTCCGGCATTATCCATGTGCTGGCGGTCGAAGAAATTGATCATGCGGGAGGCGACCATGCCGGCCCGGGTTTTTCGGGCTTCCGCCAAAAGTGCCGGGAGCCATTGGGGATCGACTTCCGTATCGTTGTTGAGCAGGGCTACGTATTCGTAGTCCCCGGGCAGGACAATAGTCTCCAGTAAATGATTGACGCCACGGGTAAAGCCCAGGTTCGTGGAGGAGGTCAACAGCCTGAACCGGTCATCGTTCGGGAATCCGGAGCGCAGTGCTTCCAGATCCTCCGCTTCGGAGCCGTTGTCGAGCACGTACACCTCGTAATCGGCTCCCCCCATGCGTTGGAGGGATTGCAGGCACGCCAGAGTATCGGCGGCGTTGTTCCAGTTGAGGATGAGTATTGGAATGCTCAATGCTGAGTGCTTAATGCTCCATGTTCCCCGCCTTCGCCCGTACGGGCTTCGTCGGGCATGAATGATGAATGCTCCCTGCCTACGCACTTACGGTCTGCGGCGGTCGGGGGTGCTTAATGGTGCCTGTTTTAGGCCTTTTAGTGGATTAACACCACGGCTCGATCTCAAAATAGGGATTACGGCGGACATGGTCGGGATGTTTCGTGGATTGGGTAGTGGAAATGTGAGTGGGGGAAACTCAAACTTCAGACCTGATATTATACTGGCAAAAAAAACTATTTTGCGAAGGCGATAATAATCATAATCCATGGACTCGCTTCCTTACCTGGAACTCTTAAAAAAAAGTCTGGCAGGCCTTGATCGATATACAGACCGAGGATGCGATCCGGTTGACCCCCGCCGATTATCCGCCATTCAACGCTTTGGCTGGTTCTTTTTACGATGGCTCTTCCCTAAAGAAATCACACTTGTTTGGGACCGGCCTTTACGCATGAAGGTACGGGAACACGGAAAAGATGAACCACTGCATGCACCCGCCCGCATGGGAATGTGGCGATTGCACAACCTGGAAGTCGGTGCCCGACAAATTATCCGTGATGAGATTCCGGGGGATTTTATGGAGACCGGTGCCTGGCGAGGCGGTGGTAGTATTTTATGGAAGGGAGTTCTTCATGCCTACGGGTTAGCGGATCGCTCAGTTTGGGTCGTCGATCAGTATGCCGCTGGTCGAATCACCGACAAAAAAGGGATTTCAGTCAGTCAGGTAGAGCAGTACTTTACGTATTACGGCTTACTGGATGACCGGATTCATATCCGTAAGGGGATGCCGGATCCGGAACAGATGCCCGAACGACTGGCATTCGTTCGGATTGCGGACACCGATCATTCCGCTTTCAGGGCATCGCTTTACGCGGCTTATGATCGTTTGCAGGCCGGTGGGTATATACAAATCGATCAATATTATGCAGATGCTGTCTGCCAGGCCATCGTAGATGATTTTAGGCTTGAAAAGGATATACAGACTCCGATAGAGAAGGTGGACTGGTCGGGTGTTTTTTGGCGGAAGCCTAAAAGAGTAAGCCGTGAGCAATTACCAGATTCATCAGTACTGATGGATTTTGTGATTCAGCAGCATGCCAGCGAAAAGCAAAATTTTTTCCACCACGTTTGGGGGTATTTACTACCCGCTCTTCACTATTATTTGACAAAGAATAAACCCCATTTGCTGTTCCAGAGCGGTGGCCCCTACATGGATCCGGTAACTGTGGATCTTCTAACTACCCTGGAGGTGCCTTATTCTATTCTTCGCGATTGGGAAGTGCTTCCTGATGATGTCGGCCGTGAGGAATTACCCCGTTGGGAACCCTTGGTGTTTAAGCAGGCAGCCTCCCAAAACGGATCCGGTGGTCGAAAGGTCACGCAAAGGGATGAGCATTCAAAAGCAACGAATAACCTACCGGAGAACATAGCTATGGTACGCCGGTACGTCCTGGAAAAGGTGCTGCCAAACCGTCCTCCTTCCATAAACCCCGGCACCATTATCATCCTGGACCGGGCGGATGAGAATATGCTCTACCAACGGGGCGGACTGGCACGAGCTAACACCTACGGTAAGGGACATCGGGCCCTGCTGGGAATACCAGCTGCAGTGGAGGACCTGGCTGACCGGGGGATTCCCGTAGCGCATTACACGGCCAGTAAATACGCCTTTACACAACAGATCGTAGATTTCTATCATTGCGGTGGAGTAGTGGGGATCCGTGGGGCCGAATTCGCACATTTGATCTGGATGCGACCGGGCACAAAGGTACTTATGTATCAACCTTCATCGATGCGACCCAGAAATATTCAAAAACCCCTGGCGGATCTCATGGGGCTTGATTTTCAGCAAGTCGATGTTGATACCATTTACCCGGAACTAAGGGGGCAAGACATCCTGAAACACTTTGCTATATGAGCATAATCCGTTCGCCCCATGAATTACGGGCTTTTCTACAATCGACCCTGGATGAATCCGGCTTTGAGTTGACCCCGATTACAATGGCAGATCAGGCTGACTGGGGCTTTAAAGATGGCGTGCTGGCCCATCGGTCGCGGGGTTTTTTTGAAGTGGTTGGGATAAGAGACCATGCGGGAGAAAAACTTATGCTTTACCAACCGCAAAGCGCCGTTACAGGATTGACGCTGGCGAGGGATGCAAGGGGCTGGTACCTATTATTGCAAGCCAGGGTGGAACCCGGAAATACCGGTATAGGGCAATACGGACCTACCGTGCAATCTACGCCGGCTAATTTTTACCGTGTCCACGGTGGTAAAAAGTCGGAGGGTATGGACTGGTTCCTTCACCAGGTGCCGGGAAGTCGTATGATCCATTCCAGCATGCAGTTGGATCTGGGTGGGCGTTATTTACTGAAATCCAAGTGGCATAATTACGTAATCCTGGATAGGCTGACGGCGGCTCCTCCCTACATGTGCTGGTGCTCCCTGCCGGCCATTTTTGCCGTCTTAAAAGAGAGC
>JASBTH010000428.1 GCA_030148525.1 Saprospiraceae bacterium
GTTCCGCAATATCCTGGCCAGGTTCGATCATATTTTCACCCAACACCCTACCAGCAGTGAATTATTGGCTTCCTATGGTATTCCTTCCATCGTAGCCGGGGATACCCGGGTCGACAGGGTGATCCAGATCGTTCAGCGGGCCCGACTTTTCCCTGATATTGAAGAGTTCTGCGCCCCCTACCCGTGTTTGGTGGCCGGCAGTACCTGGCCTCCTGATGAGGACCTGTTAGCATATTGGTGGGAGCAACGTCCTGACGACAGCCCCTGGCGAATGATCATTGCACCCCACGACATTTCGGAGCATCACCTTCAGCAAATTGAAAAGCGATTCGGCCGGAATGCCACCATCCGCTATTCCGGTTTATCGGACCATTCCAACCAGCGAATCCTGATCATCGACAATATAGGTATGCTCTCAGCCCTATACCGCTATGCCCGACTGGCATACATAGGTGGTGGATTCGGGGCGGGCATCCACAACACCCTGGAGCCCATCGCGCACGGAGTACCCGTGCTTTTTGGCCCCAGGTATCATAAATTCGAAGAAGCCAGGGCCATGATCGATTCCGGAGGAGGACGCAGTGTCAACCGGGGCTCCGAATTCGTAGCCGCCCTATCCGGTTTGCACCATCCTGAAGCATACCAAAAAGCCCGGGAAGCCACCCAACGCTACGTAAAGCAAAACCGCGGCGCTACGGAGAAAGTTATGGAGGTCCTCTTTGAGCAGGATTTGCTATCCCGCAGGTTTTAGGGAGTTTCGGGTTGTATTACCTATTTTTGCCGAAAGGCCTGAAACAACTCTGTTCCTGACTGATATTGCGCATATGGTACCACTGACCTCTTTTTTTGATGCTTTTTCCAAAGTCAACGTGCTTGTGGTAGGTGATGTGATGATCGACCGCTACCTGTCCGGCCGGGTTAGTCGTGTATCCCCGGAGGCCCCGGTGCCGGTGGTCCACCTCTCAGACCGGGAAAACCGCCTGGGTGGCGCTGCTAATGTGGCCCTCAACCTGCGTGCCCTGGGTGCTACTCCCTATTTGTGCGGCGTGGTAGGGGTGGATGACAATGCCGATATCTTTACCTCCTTACTGCCGGAACAAGGGCTTAGCGACCGGGGAATTTACCGTTCGCCGGAACGGGTTACCACCGTCAAAACCAGGATACTGGCCAGTAATCAACATCTGCTACGAGTGGATCAGGAAGATAGTCACGACCTGACCGATACCGAGACCAACGCCTTCCTGGAATACGTCCGCAACCTTATCGACCAGCGCGACATCCACGTCATACTTTTTCAGGACTACAATAAAGGAGTCCTTACTCAACGAGTTATCCAGGAATTGATACTCGAAGCCATTAAACGAGACATTCCTACCGCAGTTGACCCGAAAGAGAAGAACTTTTGGAGCTATAAACACGTCACCCTCTTTAAGCCCAACCTGAAGGAGATCAGAGCGCAGGTACCTATGCCCATCGAGCCCACCCTGGAATCCCTGCGTGAAGCCAGTGACTACGTACAGAAACAATTGGGGAATGCGAGCACCATAATTACCCTTTCGGAAAAAGGTCTCTATTACAAACACTCGGAAGGCGACGCCATCGTACCTACCCTGGAGCGATCAGTGGCTGATGTCTGCGGAGCGGGCGATACGGTGATTAGCATTGTAGCCATGGGCCTCGCCCTGGATTTACCCATTGACCAAATTGCCGTTTTGGCCAATCTGGCCGGCGGGCAAGTATGCGAACGAGTGGGTGTTGTGCCCGTTAACAGGGAGCAATTACAACGAGAATTTAACCAGCTTATGCAGCTCTCTAAGTGAGGCAGGGTCCTACTTTTGGAGGTATCGCTTATTGTCATACAGCTTTCATCCGATCAGTTTTAAGAAAATATTGTGAAAAAATACCTCTACCTTTCCTGCCATTTGATTGCATGAACTACCATTTATAGTGTTGTCCGTTCAAAAACAGAATGGAATCACGGACTTGACCTTAAAAATGAGAATATGATCCGTAAGAACATTACACCCTTTTTGCTTGTCTTTGCGGCTGTGTTTGGAATAGCTCTTTCAGCTTCAGCTCAGTCCTCCCAACCATTTTTCACCGAAACGTTTCCCAGTCAGGCAGATTTTAATGCCAATTGGACCTCGGGTGGCACCAATGGCGGCTCCGAATCCTGGGAATGGGTTGACGATCCCAGCGGCCTGTTTAACGGTCAACCTGATTTCGCCTCCGAAACGGCTGATAACGGTTTTGCCCGCTTCAACAGCGATGCCAACGGTGAATTCAACCACGACGTAACCCTGACCATCAACAACCCTATCGATTGCTCCGGCCGCGATATGGTCTTCATTTCAGTACAAAACCAATATGGCTACTTCTCTAATATTTCCGAAGCTCAGGTCGGAATTAGTACCGACGGCGTAAACTTCGATTACATCACCATTCTGGAAGATGTGCGTGGTAACGATATATCCGATCCCGTACAAATCGTGGAATTAGATATTTCCGAATTTGCGGCCAACGAGGCACAGGTGTTCATTCAGTTCCGCTGGGTCGGCAACTTTGAATATACCTGGTCGATCGATGACGTTAAGCTCTTTGAGGAGGACCCACAACTGCAATTTAATCTGACGTTAGAGACGCCCCTTATCCCCTTCAACTACGCTACACCGGTTTCTCAGGCAGGAGATTTCTTTTTTGGCCACGCCTACCGCAATAACGGTAGCCAATCGGCCATGGATGTAATGACCACCCTCGAAATCGAAGGAAATAACGGAGATACGTTTTCTACTACCGAAGCCCTGCAAATGAGTTTCGCCCCAGGTGCTTCCGACACGGTAGGTTATACGGAAACCTTTATGCCCTCCGATACCGGAGTGTATGTCTACAGTTATGCCCTCAGCTCAGCCAACCAAGACGAGCAGCCATCGGATAATACTTTTGCTGGTGACTTCCTCGTCACGGAAAACCTCTTCTCCAAAGATGATGGCCGTGGCCTGGCAGCTACCCAGCCAGCTACTATTGTCGATAACACCTGGGAGATCGGTAACTACTACGTAATCGAAAATCCCGGCCAGGTGGCAACCGAAGCGATCTTCTCTGTAGCCAGTAACGGAAATTCGCACCAGGGTCAATCCGTCTCCATCCTGCTGTACCAGATTACAGATAATGGAGACACCCAATTCGACGACGACGATGTTACTGTGGTTGGGTTTGGTTCGTACGAATTCACCGATGAGGTGGGCGGACAAGCCGTCAGCGCTC
>JASBTH010000437.1 GCA_030148525.1 Saprospiraceae bacterium
CACCGACCTGAAGGAGCTCCGGCAAATGGCGATGGACGCTGCCGGTCAAAGTCCAAACTTTTCCGGAAAGGAACCGCCCAGTTTCTGGATTATGGAAATGGGCAAAGAAGGGTACCGGTGTTGGATTGCAGCCTGGGCTGATAATCCGTCTACCGCCTGGGAGTTAGGGCACGATATTCGCACCCGACTCGTTCTCGGTTTTCAGGCTAAGGGGATTAAAGCACACAACTTCCATTTTGACGGTGCTTTCGCCAAACCGCCCGGGCTGTAGTTTGTGATTGCGTTTTTGAAGGTCGTATTGCCGAGGGTACAGCTAATCTGGTGAATGCGAACGAGCATCCGGAGGTAGCTGCGTTGCTTCATCAGTATTTATAAATCCCCTTCCACCACTGGCGCAGGCGATCGGCAATTTTTCGTTCGGTGGGGTTATCCTGTGGTGTATACAATTTTTTGCCGGAGAGTTCATCGGGCAGATGAGGCTGAGCTACGAAGTTACCCGGAAAATCGTGAGCGTATTTATAGTCTTTGCCGTAATCCAGTTCCTTCATGAGCTTAGTGGGTGCATTCCGCAGGTGAAGTGGCACGGGCAGATTACCCGTTTGCCGTACAGTAGCCTGGGCTTCGTTGATAGCTTTATAGGTTGCATTGCTCTTGGGGGAGGTTGCCAGATAGACCGTTGCCTGGGATAAGATGATGCGGGCCTCGGGTAAGCCCACAGCAACAGCAGCTTCAAAAGCTGTTTGGGCCATCAGAAGGGCATTGGGGTTTGCCAAACCAACGTCCTCGGCCGCGGAAATAATCATGCGTCGGGCAATGAACTTAATATCCTCACCACCCTCGATCATCCGGGCCAGCCAGTACACTGCGGCGTTGGGATCACTACCGCGGATGGATTTGATAAAGGCCGAAGCAATATCGTAGTGTTGTTCTCCCGACTTATCGTAGCGGGTGAGGTTTTGCTGTATTCGTAAGCTCACCATCTCGTTGGTAATGGAGAGTGTCTCTCCTTCCTCGACCGGAGCAGTGGCCATCAACTCCAGGATATTCAACAATTTCCGGGCATCGCCTCCGGAAAAACGGAGCATGGCGTCGTAGTCCTGAACAGCGATATCACGCTTTTTGAGGTAATCGTCTTCCTTGAGGGCTCGTTGCACCAGACCTTTCAGATCATCAATCTCCAGGGGCTCCAGCGTATAAACCTGACAGCGCGACAACAGGGCCGGAATGACTTCAAAGGAAGGGTTTTCCGTAGTGGCGCCGATCAGGGTAATCGTACCCCGTTCTACGGCACCCAACAGGGCATCTTGCTGAGATTTACTGAAGCGGTGAATTTCATCAATGAATAAAATGGGGTTAGGCCGGTCAAAGAATCGTTGCTTTTCGGCCTTCTGAATCGTTTCGCGAATGTCTTTCACACCCGAATTAATAGCGCTGAGGGTGTGGAAAGGGCGATCCAGACGAGCCGCTATGATGGAGGCCAGCGTTGTCTTCCCCACCCCTGGCGGTCCCCACAGAATAAATGAAGGAATATGTCCGGACTCAATGGCCTGGCGAAGCACTGCCTCCGGTCCCACCAGGTGTTGTTGTCCAATATAGGCGTCCAATGTTGTAGGGCGCATACGCTCCGCCAAAGGTCTCATAGTCACCGACTTTATTTTTTTTCAAAACCCGCTTATCAGTTATCTTCTGCCACTTTCTAAAAAAAACCCACCGAATACGATGAAAAAATGCAACATCACCTTTCTATCAGACGTATAAAATTGTACATTGTAAGTGAGCAGTTGTTCAACTGTTCCAGCAGATCGAAACAAACATACTTTCTTTTAGGGCCTTCCACAAATCAGGCTCAGGCAGCTCAATTAACCGGCCTCTTTTCACAGGATTGGAAGCTCCTGTAACATACTGAGAAAACTACTGATATGGCTCGTCTGTACTCATCAGTCCCGGCCATTGGTGAAGGAAACACATCCCACGGACTTGATTCCTTTTTTTACCAGGCCCGACCTGAACCCCAGGTCCTCACCATTGACCCCGCTTACGACCAGGTTATTACCGGTCGAAGGGGATTGCGTCTGCACATCCCGGCACGCAGCCTGCGAATGCAGGATGGTGCACCCGCCAATGATACCGTCCTGATCACCATTCACGAACTATCAGATCCACGCGAAGCATTATTAGCTGGCTTATCAACTAATGCCGGCAGTCGAATCCTTCAGCATATTGGTTTATTTTCCATTTTCTTTGGTCATCCTGGTCAACCACTTCAACCAATTCATCCAATTCAGATAGAATTACCAGTGCCGACCAGCCGTCTCAATGGAACCATTCCCGGTATTTACCAGGCCGGTGTACCCGCCATACGCACGGGAACAGCCCAGGGTAGCATAGAATGGCGATCCAATCCGCGCCCACTACCTCATATCAAGAAAAATGGTGGTCAACGCCTGCTACAATCCACCATCGCCTCCGGAGGGGTCTACGGATGTGGCTTTTTCGCCCCTGTCCGCCAGTCCAACGTTATGTTGAGTGTTAAGGCTTTTGGTCCCTATGAGCATTTAGCAGAAGCCAGAGCCTACCTGATCCTTGATAAATACCAGGCAAACGTACAGCTACACCGTCGGAGTGCCACTAATTTTTCGGGCTTTAATTTACCGAATCAAGCCACCGGTTGGTTACTCGTTATTGGCTGGAATAAAGAGGGGTACGTTTTCGGACTTCGTCGCATGCCCCCCCTGCAAAACCGGGTCGAACAACTTGAGTTGAAACCCATTCAACCCAAGCATCTCCAACACGCCATTCGCAATATGCTTTGCTAGTGGACTGAGTATTGCGTAGTAAATGGTCGACCATTTAAGGTTCACCAGCAAGCCCTCCAGGCGTGATAAAACGATCAAAAAATCAGTCAAGTCGTACTAGTGCGCAGGCGCAATCATATTAGCAGCCATTCCTAAGTATTCTTTGGAATGGCTGCTGGTTTGGTTCTCCGTACAGAGGATAGTATGTCTGATTGGAAAAAGAATAGAGTGGGGAGAAAGTCCCCACTTAGCTGAAATGAAACTAAGTGCCCAAAAAACTGGGTAATTAGCTATCCGGAAGATCGAATGAACACGTGCACGTTTTGGTAGCCGAAAAATAGCAAATAATCCCCACAACCGGCATGATCGCGCTTTTTTGTTTTTCCGGATATACCGCTTCCAAAAAGGTTTGGGCTTTGCCCAACCTTTTTACGCGAGTATATACTCGAC
>JASBTH010000443.1 GCA_030148525.1 Saprospiraceae bacterium
GTGCATAAGTTGACAGCCGGACCGCCTCCGCCGCCTGCAGGTTGTGGACAGAAGAAACCCGGATTTCCTACATCATCGGGGGTCACAAACGTGGAAATCGAATCAACGGTAGTAGCATAAAACAACCCATATACGACCTCATCCGGTTGATCCGTACGACGCATGTTTCCCTGCACTTCTCCGACCGGATCCGCGGCAATGGTGGCCTCCCGGTTAATAACCCGACTCACCTGATCAAAATACCTATAGGCCTCTTCCGAAAGACTTTCCTGAAAAAGTGTTAACAGGAATCCTTCAGCATAGCGAAAGTTAACTGTACTCCGGTACGTTTCCAACTGCACGGTCTCTCCGGGAGACACGGTTAAATCAGCTCCGTTAAACAGAGGGATGGGACCATTCTTAACTTCAAAAGAGGGGTAGCAAGATGGACTAAGGGTATCCCCTGGATTCGATGATACTTTGAAAGTACCATACGGACGCCAGCGCATTCGGGCAGCCCCCTGCCCGTCGGATCGCATCACCTCCGTTTCTACGCGGTAGGAGACCAGCATTTGCGTGAACGGTATCCCCTGGGCCGTTTCCCCCCGTTCCTCTTCAACGGAGAAGGTCAGATTCCGGGGGGGCGGTACCTGGTATACTGACTGAGGGGTACTAGTGTACCGTTCCCCGCTTTCCAGGACCACCTCCAGTTGGTAACTACGGCCAACTTCAACGGGAAAGGTTCCTTCATCGATAAGACCATAGAAGCCACTTCGCTGGGTTGATACCGGAACCGGAAAGCGGATATCATCTTGCAGATCAATCAAAGCTACTTCCCTGACGGCGACCGGAGAGCTCGACACAAAGAGATCAACCGGACGGAAGCGACTTACCTGCACAAAAACTTCACTGGGTTCACCGACCGTTAATCTTCCGTGAATGACTACATTATTATTTGGTTCGCTGAGAGGTTCCAAAACTATTATATCGGTACAACTAACGACGGATAGTACCATACAGCATCCGATAAGGGTGGTATGCAATTTGTTCATTTCCATTCGAAATTAAAGGTCACAGCGGGAAAAGCATTTCCTAAAATAGCTAACTGGCGCGCACGTCCCGGCTGGGTAATCTCCCGATCGTAAAAGACGGTGAACGGATTCTCCCGGCCATATACATTGTATACCGAAAGGGTCCAGCTGGTCTTGAACCGTCGGTCTTTGCGGTATCCCATACCAATGGTATAGGCAAAATCCAACCGGTGGTAGTCGGGAATGCGCAGGCCGTTGCGCGATGAGTACAGGGGTACACGCAGTCCCTCCAGTGTCTCGTACGTACCGACGGGCGCCGTGACCGGTCGTCCGCGGTGGTAGTTAAAATTGAGGGTGATGGTATGGCGTTGGTTGGGCTGAAAGTTAACAACCGCTGCCAGGTTATGCGGCAAATCGAAATTACTGGGATACCATTCCCCCCGGTTGATACCAGTAACCTGACGCTCGGTCCGCGAATAGGTATAGTTTAGGAAACCATTCCATTCACCAATATTTCGTTTGATACTTATTTCCACGCCATAGGCCCGTCCAGTACCGTTGAGCGTTTCCGTTTCGAGGTTGTTATTAGCCCGTAGTTCGGCAAAATCCTTAAAATCGTACAATTGATCGATGGTGCGCCCGTATACTTCAAACGAAGTTTCCCAAGCGTTCTCCGCAAAATTCCGGAAAAATCCGATGGAGGCATTATGTGCCCGGTTGGGTTCCAGGTAAGCAGTGCTGAGTTGGTACTGATTCCCCGGGGTCGGGCTGTCCGAATTGAAGATCTGATTTATGAACTGAGCCGTTCGGCTGTAGCCTGCTTTAATCGAGGCATTTGGCGAAAGCCGGTACCGAACCGATAACCTGGGCTCCAGGCTATTGTAGGTGGAGATCGTCTCTCCCGATTCAAAAGAGGACACATCAGTAATTTCTTCACTTTCCGGGTTCTCTGGATTTTCGTAATTCGGCACCTCACCAGGTCCCAGAAACCGATAGTGAACCAAACGCAATCCGCCCGACACTTCGATAGCCGGAGACAGGGTATACGTGACCTGGCCGAACAAAGCCGATTCGAGGGCCCGCTCGCGGGGTACCGCCCGCGGGGTTACCAGAGAAGTATCGCCGAAAGGAGATAACTCTCCCGGATCGACTTGATAGAATACCGAAGCCAGTCCGCCTTCCACTGTCAGGTCACCCGTTGGATTATAGGTGAACTGATTCTTCAACCGCGTATAGCTGATCTGATTGCTGAGGGTTGCCGCCTGCGCACCGGCAAAGTCGGTTTGCTCACTGCGGTAGCGGCTGTAACTTACCGACAGACGATTGAAGGCCTTATCGGAAAAGAAGGTTTTGTAGATGGCCTGCCCCGTGATTGTCTGGTAATCGAAACCGAATTCCTCGTTGTAGGTGAACTCATCGTCGGAGGAATAGCCGGACAGAATCAACTGATGATTTTCGTTGAACCGGTGGGTGTAGCGCAAATTCAGGTCGTAGAAAAAAGCCGAACTACGCTGAACGGTAAGTACATCGATGGTTCGCAATAACCAATCAGTATACGAAGAGCGAAAACCGACCAGGAAGCTGCTTTTCCCGGCGATGACTGGTCCTTCCGCTGAAATGCGGCTGGTAACCGGTCCTACGCCACCCTTGAATTCGAATCCCTCGAAGTTACCATCCCGCATTTCTACATCGAGCACCGAAGACAAACGGCCTCCGTAGGTAGCTGGCATGGTGGCCTTGAATAATTGAACCCGCTGGATAAGGTCGGTATTCAGTGTGCTGAAAAAACCAAGTGCGTGCGACGGGTTAAAGAGAATAGCATCGTCCTGCATAATGAGGTTCTGATCTACTTCTCCTCCGCGCACATTAAAACCGATGGCACCTTCACCGATAGTACTAACACCAGGGTATAAAAGCAAGCTCTTGATCACGTCTGATTCTCCCATAAAAGAAGGTAACTTCTTGACGGTCAGCATATCTACTTGCGTAACTCCAACCTGTGCCCGATCGAGATTATCTTCCGGCGAATCAGATTGAATAGTGACTTCGCTCAATTCGATGGCCCGCGGCTCCAGGTTGATCTCCAGTGGCCCGTCGTTGAATACCTGTATCTGCTGGAGCCGCTCTTCGTAACCAACGAAGGAGATCAGCACCTCGTACCGGCCGGTGGGCACTTGTACCGTGTATTGCCCTTTCTCATCGGTAGTGAACCCCTCTTCCAGGTCGGGCCAGTACACATTAGCGCCGACAATGGGCAGGTCAGTTTCCGCATCAATGAGGGTGGCGGTGACTGTCGCCCGGCCATCCGGAGCAATGTTTTCAACCGATCCAATCTCAAGGGTGCGCTCGGCTTCCGAAGGCTCGGTGGCTACGGCCTGTTCCAGGGTAGCAAAATACGAGGCCGCATACTGGGCATTCAATCGACTTGGAAGCCCGATTACTATAGCGTAATCACGATACGGCTGAAAGGTAAGATCAGTACCCTCCAGCAATCGGGCTATCAACTCGGGAAGGGTGACATCCTCCATGGAGATATCTACAGCCCGATCGGGTAATTGCCCCGGATTCGCGTAGATGCGAATACCCGTGGCCGCTTCTATTTGCCGTATAGCTCCCAACAGATCATCATCCTGCAGGGAAACAGTGTACGTTATGGAATCTAACTGCGTTTGAGCCTTAGATCCCACGATGGGGATCACACCTATACAAAGCAGTATTAAGAGTCGGGTAATGTTTATTTTCATACAATCCATATGAGCGTACCAGGAAAATCCAATACTAAATAGGCCTTTCTGGTTATGGATCAAACACTTCAAAGATCTTTTTAGAAATAAATGTCCGGAAGATTGCACGGAATAGTTGTACAAAAGGTTAAACAACAGACACCTGTTTTTCTTTTACTTGTATGATCGACTGGAAAGAATGCCAGCAGATCCTCGATGACACTCTCACCCGTGGAGCCCTGTTGCGAACGTCAACTGATACTTTTTATCTATCCTACGCGAAACTCACCAACAGGGAGGGGCAGGTCGGCATAGAGGTCTTATACCGCGTACCAACTGAATTGACCTCCAGAGGGCTTTGCTTCCTGCTCACTCATTTCGACCGGGATTCTGAAACCGGGAAGGTATACCTGGCCTATTCCGATACGGAATACATTCAGGTAGTACCACTACCCACGGATCAGCTTCTGTCAGCTACGACCCTTTACCGCCAGGAATATTTATTCCTGACCAACGAAATACTTCCCGGCCTGGGACGCGAAAAGAATTGGGTCATTCACGAGAACCACTGTTTCCAACGCATACTTCTCGATCATCTATTTCAGGATTGCTGGTATCAGCATATCCGAAAAGGCCCGGTACCAGCTTACCGACAATTAAATCTGGACCAGCTGGGCCGGCTTCTTCGGTCCACCCACCAAATGTGCTGGATGACCCATGCCGAAGTCGACCAACAAAATCAGCAAAGTTTGCATTGGCGTCGTACATAAAAAAGGATTCCAGGCAGTACCCGGAATCCGACTAAAAATAGATTAGTATGAAAACTAAGCTGATTTAACAGGGTCTCAAGCTGGGCCTGAGATCACCCGGCGTTTTATTCTCCATCCCAGTCGCCTCCATCATCATAGTTGCCGCGACCACGGCCCCCACGATTACGGCGGTCACTATCGTTGAGGCGATAATTGAAGGCCAACGTGACGGTACGCGCCCGCCACTGGAATTCTCCTTCCGTATAAAAGTTAGGGCCTTCCGTGACGTATCGGCGCTTGCGCGAGTTTAACAGGTCGCGCACATTCAGCGTCAGGGTGGCTCTTTTGTTCATTATTTCCCGGCTCATAGCCAGGTCGATGGAATAATAGGACTTGGATCGTCCCTGAGCTGTATTTCTTGGCGCCCGGTAGTTGCCGCGAAGCTGGCCCTCCGTTTTTTCGCCGAATTCAAACTGAGTGGTCAAGCGAGTGAAAAAAGAGGTCGCTTCCGCGTAAAACTCCTGCCCTTCGTATTCTCCTTCAGTTTGCGAGGTATAAAAGTTGGCGTTACCGTTGAGACGCATCCATTCCGTGGCATCGTAGGAAAAGGTGAACTCGATACCCAGTGATTTTTCAGTCGCCAGGTTAATGGGACGGGAAACAGAGGTTCCGTCGTCGAATACCGTACGTATACGTTCCTCTACCCCATTGGTGTGACGGTAATACACGGCTGAGCTCAAGGAGCCTTTATCCCAGAACTTCAGATGGCTGATCTCTCCTGAGTGGGTGAATTCCGGATTGAGGTTAGGATTACCACTGCGGAAGTTCCGGTTGTCGCTAAAGCTGAAAAACGGATTCAGCGACCGGAAGTTGGGGCGATCTACCCGGCGGCTATAGCTGATCTGGAATTGGTTATTGCCGGCCATTTCATAATTCAGGAATGCTGAAGGGAACAGATTAAGGAAATTACGGGTGCTTTCATCGTTGGTTTGCTCCAGCTCCGTGAAAATCCTGGAGTACTCGGCACGCAAACCGGCCTGGAAAGAAAACTTACCGAATTTATTACCGAAGGCCGTATAACCAGCCAGGATATCTTCGTCGTAATTAAAGTTATTTGACAGACCTTCCAGGGACTGCCAGGTACCGGACATAAGTTCTTCGACCAGGTAATCATTATCGATTCGGCGAAAACTTCCACGGCCTCCCAGCTCAAACCGACCATCTTCACCGATAGGCTTTACGTAGTCAACCTGAACGTTCAGTTCGCTTTCATCTTCGACATTATCGGATCGCTGCAGGAGATCATCTTCCCCGGTCTCCACAAATTCCGGATTGAAAAAAGTTTCCTGAAGATCGGCGGTTTCCTGCTCCCGGTTATCCTGAAGCCGGACATCAGCCACCAATTCGTGGTCTTCTCCTTCAAATTGTTTGCGGAAAGTCAGAGCATATTCAAAACTTGGATCTGTCTCGGTCTGGTCTTCAGTCCGAATGGAGATTCGGTCCAGATTATTTCGGCTGCCTATATAGTCACGGTAGGTCAATTCGGTTCGATCATCATCTTCTCCATAGCGATAATTGAAAGACCCCGTAAGCGATGTAGTCTCATTGAAGAAATATTCTCCTCCAACCCGGGAGTTTACCGACCATCCGCTGCGCTCTGTTTCCCGTTCTTGTTCATAGATAAAGAGGCTGTCGTTACGCAAAAACTCCTGATTCACGTAGCCCGATCCGGGATTACCACGGAACCGGCCACCTACATTAGCGAAAAGATTAAGTTTATTCTGACGCCAGTTCATATTCACGCTTGCACCATGGTTGTCGGGAACTCCGGTATTAAGGTTAACGGAGCCGTTCAATCCGCCCCGTTCATCTTTTTTGAGAATAATGTTGATAATACCGGCAGTTCCTTCCGCATCGTAGCGTGCGGAAGGGTTGGTGATCACCTCCACCCGCTCGATCAGATCAGCGGGAAGTGCTCGCAGGCCATCAGAATCACCAACACCTACCAGGGCGGAGGGGCGGCCATTCACCAAAATCCGAACACCGTTATTACCACGAAGGCTTATATTGCCCTCTACGTCGACTTGCACTGAGGGCACATTATCTAGAATATCAACGGCCGAATTACCAGTAGTCATCAGGTCCTTACCAACGTTGAAAACGCGCTTATCCAGCGACATCTCCATTTGGCTGCGTTCCGTGGAAACGACTACCTCATCGAGCACCTCGGCATCCCCACTCAGGGAAACAGTACCCACATCAATGGTCTTTTGATTACCATCAACCTGTATGGGGCCAATGAATTGAGTTTGGTAGCCCACAAAACCCGCCTTGACTAAGTATTCACCCGAAGGTGCATCCAGTGAAAAGCGGCCGTCTTCGAAGGTAATTCCTCCGGTCACCAGGCTACTGTCAGCTTTCTGCAACAGGCTAATATTGGCGTAAGCCAGTGGACCGCCCGCTTCTTCATCAAGCAGCTTACCCGTGATGGTTACTTTTTGGGCGGACAAAGAAAAAGTACCCGCTACAAAGATGAGCAGGTACCCCAGTCGGATTAAATTGTTCATAGTTTTTATTAACAGTCGGTTAGTCATTGTCTGGGTGATTTGATACAAATGTAGGGGGTGATTCTATGGGACTTTTGAGTAGAATTTGAGGGAAATCTGAAGTTTGGGGAAATGACTAGAATCTGACAATTAAGCGGTGGACGCCCGACTCGTAGACGTACTGCAAATCAGCATTATGTACATCACATATTTTTTTAACTATTGCAAGCCCCAATCCAAGTGACCGGCTACCATTACTATTGGTCTGAAAGCGGTTGAACAGCTGATCGGTGGGAACTGACGGAGGTGCCCCCGTATTCTCGACTATCAATTGTTGGGAACTGAGGTGCAATTTAATCCAGCCATTATCCTGATTGTGGCGAACGGCATTTTTGAGGAGGTTGCCGACCAGGATTTCACAGAGCGACGGATCAATGGCAATGTGTACATCGGGTTCAATATCGGTGGTCATGGTGAGTCCCCGCAGAGCCACCAGATCTTCAAACGTATGTAGCGACCGTTCGGCTATTTCCGAAATATTTGTTTTCTGCCGGGGAGCCAACGCCTGGTTTTCGATACGGGTTAACAACAGTAGGGCTTCACTCGTTTTGGACAAGCGAGCCAGACTCGATTGGGCGGTTTGGATCAGATCAATCTGCCGGGCCGATAAGCTTTCTGATTCCGAGAGTATCTCCAATTTGCCACGGGCGATAGCCAGTGGCGTTTGTATCTCATGCGAGGCGTTTTCAGATAACTCTTTTAAAGCCCGGTAATCGCGTTGGGCTTGCTGCATCATCTGATCGATAAATTCATTGAGGTGCCTGAACTCGCGGGTACTGGTTTTGGGAAAGGGGTAGCGCTCGGTACGAGTCACATTGAAAGCACGAATCCGGCGCAGCGTTTCGTGAAAGGGTTTAAACATATAGCGGGAAATTAAAAACATCGCCGTAACCAGCACAATACCCAACAAGAGAAACAGGCGCGTCATGATCTTCACGACCACTTCGTAGGAGTCGTCCTGTTCCAGGAAATTCTCCTGAAATTCCATACGGTAGGCCTTGCCTTTAATTACTTTAGTTATGGTAAACTTCCGATAGGGCTCCATCTCATCCAGGAATGGGTGCGGCCCCAGTGTATCAGAAAAAGTACCCGTGGTATCAGACACTTCGGATAGCGGCACTGAGTCGATGCGTACCTTTCGGGTATTAAGGGCCTTGATGGGCACCCCACTTTTAATAGCCCGGCGAGCATCGCGATAATTATCGCGCAGGGCATAGTCGGTCTCCTTTTCGACCTCACTCCGTATGAACTTTAAGGCTACTATCCCGCCTATCGAAAAAACGAAAAGCGAAAGAAGGAGGTACAGGATGGTGGTTTTGGTAAGTAATCTCATAGTTTTCGTTTCAAACTGAACCCAAACTGCGGTTTATACACCGCGGTCAGTAAACTTATACCCCAGCCCGTAGATCGTCTGGATGTAATCGGGCGATCCGGCCTCCGTAATCTTTTTACGCAAGTTCTTAATATGTTGATACACAAAATCAAAGGAGTCCAGCAGATCGACATTATCGCCCCATAAATGTTCGGCAATAGTCTGTTTGGTCAGTACCCGCCCCTTATTCGCCACAAAGAACAGGAGCAGTTCGTATTCTTTTACCGTAAGGGGAATCTCCTCATCCTTCACAAATACATCGTGGGTATCTGGCTGGATTATAATTTCTCCGAACTCGATCAGATCCCGTCCCTGGAATTTCCGGCGGCGATAAATCGCCTTGAGGCGAGCATTCAATTCGGGCAGGTGGAAGGGCTTGGTGAGGTAATCATCAGCTCCCAGTTCCAGCCCTTTGATCTTGTCGTCCAGGGCATTTTTTGCAGAAATGATGAGCACTCCCGTTTCGGGCTGCACATCCTTGAGCAGACGCAATACACTAAAGCCATCACCGTCGGGTAACATGAGGTCAAGTACAACAATGTCGTAGGAGAACCCAATCAGCTTGTCGCGGGCACTGGCGAACGAAGAAGCCGTTTCGCAAACTACATCTCCTCGCGTAAGGTAAGTCTCAATATTAGTGAGGAGCTCATGCTCGTCTTCTACAATTAGCAGTTTCATCCCGCAAATGTAGGGAACGATTTTGAGCGAATTTTGAAGGTATACCGACAACGAAGTGGCTTGGGACTCCAAACCACTTCGAGTCGAGTATATACCGCTTCCAAAAAGGTTTGGGCTTAGCCCAAACCTTTTTGGAAGCGGTATATTACATCCTCACCTCCTGATTTGGCAGCAGGGTCTGATAGCGTTGGTACCGGTCAAATATCTGCCGCACGTATTGCACTGGTTCCTGGCCGCGCACATAGCCATATTTTACTTCGGGCCGGTTGTGGTGTTCCGGATAGGTTAGATTCAATACCCAATCCTCGACCGAATTATCCCATTGGGTCGGATCATCGCCCTCGGCTTCCGCCAAAGCGACAGCGTCTTTTACGTGATACAGACCACAATTAAAGGAAGCCAGGGTAAACTTAAGCCGCTGTAGGGAATCTGGTATACCAGACCATTCCTCCCAGAGGTCAGCTAAAAATTCGGTACCCCCGCGCAGGCTCTGTTCGGGATCCGACCGATCCGTAATGCCGTAACTCCTCGCCGTAGCGGGCATCAGTTGCATGAGTCCCTCGGCATTAGCCCAGGAGGATGCCCCCGGATCAAACTGGGATTCCTGGTACACCTGTGCGCTCAAAAATCGCCAATCCCAGCCCAGGTTTTCAGCATATTCCTTGATAAGTTCATCGTACGGACTGAGCTGCCCCTCCGATTCGTCATTGGAACTATAAAAGTTGCTTGCCTCGCGGGTACGGAACGATCGGGTATTCTTGAAATATTTATTGTAAATAACGTAGTATTCAGCTTCCTTACGCATGGCCTTGATCCAGTCATTGATCGTATCGCGCAGCTCCGGAGAGCTTTTCCGCAGGGCCCAGGCTGCCCGCTGGGAAAAACTTACCTGTGTGCCTATATCCAGGTCGGGGTAATACGAAGCGTTGATACTGGCAATATTCTCATCGGCTATCGTGTATTTGATGTCTCCGGCCTGCACCATTTCGATGATGCGCCCCGTAGAATAGCGCCCGTCGACCGTATCCACGTGGATGACCCCTCCGATCTCATTCGATAGGTTGCGGATACGCTTTACGTAAGAGGATGCCGCGCGAACGGAAACCGTGTCACCAATGAGCTCAATCGGATCGGAAATCAGATCGCGCTGAATCTCGTGCAGCTTCATTTGCCGCCAGTTATCGGGCTTCCGCTGTACAAGTACCTGTTTGGTGAGGTACAGATAGTCGGTAAAATTCACCCGGTTGCGCCGGTCGGAAGTGACGGTCAGTCCGTGGGCCAGGAGATCTCCTTCGCCCCGGTTCAGCATGCCGATGAGATCGGTCAGGTCATTGGCCGGAATGATCTCCAGTTCTACACCAAGATGATCGGCCAGGCGCTCCAGCAGTTGGTATTCGAAGCCCATGGGCCGGCCCCGATACAGAAAATAAGAGGTCTCGCTGTAGACCGTGATGACTTTCAGTACACCTGATTTCCGAATTTCAGACCAATCGCGTTTTGCGTTTTTAGACCTTTTGGCCGGGCGGTTTCCGTCCGATCCATCGTTCGACTGGCAGCCGGCCATAAGCAACAGCGCCAGGATGATAAGTAAGTAGTTTCTCATAGTCGCTTTAAGTGCATTGGGTGTCGGGGGGCTAATTAATGTACAAAAATTAAGGGAAGTGCCCATGGTAACAAGGCAAAGCCCCCGCAACTATACCGAAAACCACTTCGAGTCGAGTATATACTCGCGCGAAAAGGTTGGCCAAAGCCCAAACCTTTTCGGAAGCGGTATATGGGCTGAACCGTACGTTTTTTATCTTAACGAATGGCCGGGCCGAGCAGGTCACTTAACAACTGAATAGCGTAACCTCGCCTGGTATTTGGTAAAGATGATGGGTAGCAGGATTTGCT
>JASBTH010000495.1 GCA_030148525.1 Saprospiraceae bacterium
ACTCTCATCGAAAGTATCAAGACCAAATTACTGCCACTGGATGATGCCGTTCGGGTCTATCCCGGCCATATGCAACCGACGACCATTGGATTCGAGCGGGCTAATAATCCCTTTTTGTGAGATCAGAAGGTAGAAATCAGAGATCAGAAGTGAAGACTCTCGTCGAAATGTTGTGAAGAAGAGAGTCTCAACCTTAATCTACTCAAACAACTCTCCCTGTTGGCCTTGCGGCAAAAGCCGGAACGACCGCCGGTGATGCGGGGTAGCTCCGTATTGCGCGATAGCCGTGCGATGGGCTTTGGTGGGATACCCTTTATTCCCCTCCCAGCCGTATTCCGGATGGGCAGTGGCCAGTTCCCGCATGCGGGCATCCCGGTGGGTTTTAGCCAGTACCGAAGCAGCGGCAATGGAGCGATAGATGCCATCACCCTTAATAATGCAATCGAAGGGACATTGGCCCCAGGGCTTGAAGCGGTTCCCATCGATCAACAGGGCCTCAGGTGCCGGATTTAATTGATCGAGGGCCCGGTGCATGGCGAGAAAGGAAGCATTCAGGATGTTGATGGCGTCGATCTCTTCGGGTTCCACAATGCCCACTGCCCAACTCAGGGCTTCGGCCTCAATGACGGACCGTGCTTCGTCGCGATGCCGTTCGCTCATTTGCTTAGAGTCGTTGAGCAGTGGATGATCGAAATCCTCCGGCAGGATAACCGCTGCTGCATACACTGCCCCGGCCAGGCAACCGCGACCCGCTTCGTCGCAACCAGCTTCTAATACACCCCGGGTATGGAAGGATTTTAGCATAGTTGCTAAAATACAAAACAGAATAAATGCCAGGCATCACTTAACACCATGTCATTGGATGGGAAAATCCTGGCCAGGCTGCTGCTACGTACATTAATTGACCTAAACAAAACAAAAAAAAAACCGGGCATCCCCTAACCCTTCCGGGCTGGACTTGTTACACAGGTACTTTTTTACCCCGGCTCACGTATTCATTCAGATAGACACATGACCAACCAATATCGTTACCTCGTACTTGCTGTTTTTGCCGTACTGGCAGCTGTTTCTGTATACGGGGTGTTAAACCTGAATTTCAGTTTTGACTTCGAACAGTTTTTTCCGGAAGGAGACGAAGACCTGGAGTTCTTTCAGGAGTTCATCGAGGAATTTGAAACTGATGATAACTTTCTGCTGATCGGTGTAGAACGGTCAGAAGGTGTTTTTGAACAAGATTTCCTGGAAGATTTTCACGAACTCACCCTGGCTTGTCGCGATCTGCCGCACGTGCGTACAGTGGAGTCGCTCACCAAATTTGAGTATCCGGTAAAGACACCCTTTGCCATTACCACCGTTCCGGCTATCCACATCGACGAGCCGGAGCGCTACGAAGCAGACAAGAAACGTCTGCTCAACGACGACCGCTTTGTCTATAACCTCATCAATGAGGACGGCACTGCTCTGGTAATATACCTGAAGGTAGTCGAACGCATTCAACTCGATCAGGCGAGAGCGTTGATGACAGCTCTGGACGAAAAGATACAAACCTACAATTTTGAGGATTACCACTATTTGGGGCGTCCCTATTTTCAGCAGGAATTGGTCGATATGCAAAAACGGGAAATAACCGTGTCGGCCATTATCTCCGGGATACTGGTGGCCGTAATTATGTTTTTCCTGTTCCGTCGCCCCTGGGGTATTGGTTTGGCCCTGTTTTCGATTGGTTTGGGAATGTTGCTTTTCATGGGCATGCTGGGGGTGACCGGTCGTGAACTCAATGCTATGTCGGCCCTCTATCCGGTATTGATGATCATCGTGGGTACCTCGGATGTGGTGCATATCATGTCGAAATACGTCGATGAATTGCGCAAGGGACACAGTCGGCGGGATGCCATTCGCACTACCATTAAGGAAATTGGTCTGGCCACGCTGCTCACTTCGATAACTACTGCCATTGGTTTTGCGTCGTTGTTAACCAGCCGGGTCGGTCCCATTCGCGATTTCGGCCTCAATGCAGCCCTGGGGGTACTGATTGCCTACATTACCGTCATCTTTTTTACGACGGCCGTGATGAGTTGGTTCCGGCAACCCCAGATCATGAAGGTAGGCCGCAGCCAGCTTTTCTGGGAAAAATCCATGCGATGGACTTATCAGCTTACGCTAAAATACCCCCGGCGTATTCTGTTGGGAGGTTTCATCTTTTTGGGTATCAGCATGTGGGGGATTTCCCTGATCTCCACCAACTACGATATAATTGATAATATGCCGCGGGACCGGAAAATTTCGCGGGATTTCCAGTTTTTCGAGCGGGAATTGGCGGGCTTCCGGCCCCTGGAATTTGCCATCTACGCCCAGAACGACTATAAAGCCACCGATTACGAGGTGATCCGTGAAATGGATAAGATCGAAGACTACCTTGCCAAATACCCCTACGTGCGGGCGGTGGGTTCGGTAACGTCGGTCTACAAAAGCATCAATCAGATGAATGCAGGTAATAATCCCGAGGCCTACGAGGTTCCTCCCACTAAGGAGCGATTCGAGCGGGCAAAGCGGTTTACCGAGCGCATACCTCAACTCGATATGAAGGTGTTGGTGAGCGAAGATGAAAAAATGGCCCGAATAACCTCCCGTATCGACGATATCGGTGCCGACAGCATCAAGAATTTCGGATTGCGCTTTGATAACTGGGTCGGCCAAAACCTGGACGATTCGGTGGTGAAAGTGCGCCGTACCGGTACGGGGCTCATCATCGATAAGAATGCTGAATACATTCGCCGCAACCTATTACAAGGGTTGGGAATGGCGATCGTGATCGTCAGCATTCTGATGGCCTTTCTTTTCCGCAATGTTCGGATGTTATTGATCTCTTTGGTCCCCAACGTATTTCCACTCCTGTTGGCAGGTGCCTTACTGGGATTTCTGGGAGTTGATCTGGAAGCAGGAGTTTCCATTGTCTTTGCGGTGGTCTTTGGTATTGCCGTTGACGACACCATTCACTTTTTGAGTAAATACAAATTAGCCAGAAATAAAGGCCTTTCGGTGGAAGAATCCCTCGAAGTAACCTTCCTGGAAACGGGAAAGGCCATTGTATTGACCAGTATTATCCTTTTCTTCGGATTTCTGGTGATGCTATTCTCTATTCACCCACCCAGTGTGGTCGTCGGCCTCTTGATCAGTTTGACACTGGTTAGTGCCTTGATAAGCGATCTGCTGTTGATCCCCGTGCTCATCCGTTGGATTATGCCAAAGGATAAGCCCGGGGATACTAGTGATCAGCTCTCGGAGGAGGTGATGGAGGCAAGCGTTTAATGGTGATCGATCCTCTAGTGCCGCGGTTCAACATTATTTATTCTTCGAAGAGAACGCAATCTTATATTCCGTACCTAACGGCACGGTTTTTTCTTATCCGATTATAATTTCTACCCATATCTGGTCCCTAACGGGACCCCTTCAGAAGCCCATATAGGGGCTGAATATGGGTAGAAACTTTAATGATTATTGATCCGCGGCACCAGAGGATCGACCACCAATGACCGTATAACTCCAAATCCCCAATTCGCTTTCGCGAAATTCGCGGATCTGTTCTTCGCTCAGGTGTTCCTGCAGGAATTCATCGGGCAGATAGATTTCGCGGGCCTTGGCTACTTTCGCGTCTGTAAATCCCGCTTCCCGTACGATCTGCATGTATTCTTCGGCCTGGAGAGCTCCCGAAACACAGCCGGCATAGAGGGCAGCGGCTTCGCGAAGGGAGTCGGGCAGGTCTCCTTGTAATACCACATCGGAGATAGCAAATTGGCCATTGGGCCTGAGTACGCGCTTGATCTCGCCGTAGGCTTTTTGCTTGTCGGGTACGAGGTTGAGTACACAGTTACTGATCACCAGGTCGACAGTATCGTCGGGGAGGGGCATATCTTCGATGTCCCCCTGAACAAAGCGTACGTGTTTGAGTCCCAGCTTGGCCTGGTTAGTACGGGCTTTTTCGACCATTTCGGGGGTAAAGTCGATACCGATCACTTCCCCCTCATCCCCGACCATACGGGCGGCGATGAAGGCATCATTACCGGCGCCGGAGCCTAGATCGAGCACGGTCATGCCGGGCTTTACGTCGATGTGTTCCAGCGGCATGCCGCAACCGAGGTTGTAATCGGCATCGGCTACGTATCCTTCGAGTTGGGTGTAATCCTCGTTAAAGGAGGTCATGGTCTCCTTGCCGTCACCACAACAGGATGGGCTGCAGCAGGAGCTGTCTTTGGATTCGGTAACTACCTTTGCGTATTTCTCGCGGACAATGTTTTTTAGTTTATCACTCATGGCGATTGGTTGATTTTGGTTGATAATCCAGAATATTTCCGTAGCGATCCGTTTGGATATGGCAGCAATCGAGCAGGCGTTCGCGTAGCTTTTCCCGTCCTCGCTGTACCCGTGATTTAGCACCCGAGTAGCTGATACCGAGTCGTTCGGCCAGTTCCTTTTGGGATAAGCCACCCAGCTCGGTGAGCAAGAGTGCTTCGCGGTAAGGTTCGGGCATACCCTGTATCATGGGCAGCAGGCAGGCGCTGAATTCCCGGGTGCGGTCGGTCTCAGGTGGATTCGATTCGGAGTCGGGCAGGTGCTCTCCGAATTCTGCTTCGGGTTGCAGCCGGCCTTTTTGCCGATAGTGATCGATCAGCACGTGGTTGGCGATGCGGTTAATCCAGGCGGTCAGACGCTCGTCGTCCCTCACCTGGCCTTTTTTGGCGAAAGCCTTCAGAAGGACCTCCTGCAGTAGGTCTTCGACCAGGTCGGGATCGGAAATCCGACTCCGGAAGTAGCGATGCAAACGCTCGCGGGTTTCCTGCCAATGTTGCATACGGTCTTTTTTACCCTTATAGACGTACAAGCTAGAAAAAGACGCAGAATTTATGAACTGACCTCCTCACTTAAGTGACCTCCTCAGTTCATCTACGCTCTTCCAGCGCCTCAAAGAGATCGTCGAGTTCATCGAAGGATTTGAAGCCTACTTTTTCCTCTTCACCGCCGCGCACACTGAGCCCGGAAGGCTTGAGGGTGTCGAGCAGGTAGTCGAGATCGGGCAGGGGGCGGGCGAGGCTGAGTAATATTTGATGGTCCTGGCATAGCTGCTCCAGAAAGGAGCGGTCAAGGGGCATGGTATCGAGGCTCAGGCCATTGGCTTCCAGGTTTAGCAGGAAATAGGCACAGTGAGGAGCGTGCGCTTCGATGACCGACTCCAGTTGTTCGGGGGTGGTTTGGGGGTCGACGATCAGCTCTTTAATAACGGGCTTATCCGTATTCAGCTCAATGAGGGTTTCCACGGGGGCGAGGGGACCAATTTGCAGGGCATCCAGATCGAGGTTATCGATTAGAGACTGTATCTGGTCGGGTTCCTGCAAGTGGCATTCCCCGACTATCTGAGGACCTTCCACCCACTCCTTAATGGCGTGAACGGTATGGGGGTCGACAAAGGAATCGGAGGAGGGGTCGAGGTTGAATCCCATCCAGGTAACATCCCAGGCGGCAAAGTAGCGCGCGTCGGTGAGGTTGGTGATGGTACTGGCTTTGATATCGATCGGTAATAGCATGAGCGCAAAGGTAAGGTATTCTCCAAAGGAGGATAAGGAGGCCACTGCTTTTTTGCGGAAGCAACAACAAGAAAGGTGGGTAAGCGTTGAATAAATATGAAAAAAACCAGTGCCCATTACTACCAGCAGGTATGGGATGTGACTTGTTGCATTCCCTTCGGGCGGGTATCCACGTATGGAGCTATCGCTGATTATCTGGCGTTGGGTTCGGCCCGGATGGTGGGTTGGGCGTTGCGGCAAAGTATGGGCGCTGGCCCCATACCCGCACACCGGGTATTAAATCGCAAGGGCGAGCTGACGGGACGACATCATTTTCCGGAACCTGGTATGATGCAGGCCCTGCTCGAGGCCGAGGGAGTGGAGGTGGCAGATCACCGGGTCGTTGGATTTGACGATCTGTTCTGGCATCCCGCCGCGCTGGAAGATCAATAGTATCGTGAGGTTGGACTCAGGTGATTTTGTAGCATGCAGATTATCAATGCCCAACTTCCCGTTAATAGAAAATCACAAAAGCCAAACCATATGAAACAACTAAGCTTACTGCTACTTCTGGTATCCAGTTCAATGAGCCTGATGGCCCAGGAGACTGTACTGGGTACCTGGAAGAGTATCGATGATGAAACGGGCGAAGCCAAATCACACGTACAGATCTTCAAGAAAGGTGGGGAGGTATACGGAAAGATCGTTAAGATCCTTACGGACAAAGGGGACGAGGCCCTGTGTGAATCCTGCAAAGGGAAGCGCAAAAATAAGCCGGTACTCGGAATGACGATCATTGAATCCCTGGAACAGGAGAACGACGGACGCTGGCGGGGAGGAGACATCCTGGACCCCGAAAGTGGTAACACCTACGGTTGTGTGCTTTGGGTGCCCGAAGGGAAATCCGACGAGTTGAAAGTACGGGGCCGCCACTGGACCGGACTGTACCGGACCCAAACCTGGTTTCGCGTTAAGTAATTATTAAAGAGATTATACTGCTTTGAGAAGTGTTAAAAATGTAGTAGACGGTGCAATATTGGGTGAAGGTTCGTAGTTTATTTAGTGTATCATCCAATAACAAATTTTACCGTATGAAGCAAAGCTTTACATCAACTTCTCTCGTAAAGTACCTGTATAACGAAACCACTGCAGCGGAGACACTGGCCATGCAAGAAGCCCTGCGTACTAATCCCGAATTACGTCGGGAATACCAGGAACTGCGCCAGGCTCATCGACAGCTGCCCAAGGTAACATTCAGCCCATCCAAGTGTACGCTGAATGCCATCCGGGCTTATAGCAGGCAGGCAGCATTTGAAGAACAGTGTTAATTTCGTTTTCAGCGTGCGAAAGCCTCTGAGTCATGTGATTCAGAGGCTTTTTTTTTTAGTAGCAGAAAAGCTGGTAAGGGTTTTTGTTTTGTGTAATTTGTTTTTTGTGTTGCAATTACAAAACAAAATGTTTAAATTTGTTTTGAATATAAACAAAGAGTTCACCACACTAAAGAGAATAAACCATGTCAAACGATAGAGAAGCGAAATTAAAGGCGCTGCAGATGACCGTGGACCGGATTGAAAAGTCTTACGGTAAAGGAACAATCATGCGCCTGGGCGACAGTCAGGTGGCCAATGTGGAGACCATACCGACCGGTTCACTGGGGCTCGATATCGCCTTGGGTGTTAATGGTTTGCCCAAAGGCCGGGTAGTTGAGATATACGGCCCGGAATCGTCTGGTAAAACGACACTGGCCATTCATTCTATTGCCGAAGCCCAAAAACAGGGAGGCATTGCGGCCTTTATCGACGCCGAGCATGCCTTTGATCGCACCTATGCCGAAAAACTCGGAGTAGATACCGAAAACCTGCTTATATCTCAGCCCGATAACGGGGAACAAGCCTTGGAAATTACCGAAAACCTGATTCGCTCCGGCGCTCTCGATATTATCGTTATTGACTCCGTAGCTGCGTTGGTACCCCGCTCTGAAATCGAAGGAGAGATGGGGGATTCCCAAATGGGATTACAGGCCCGACTCATGTCGCAGGCTATGCGTAAACTCACGGGTACCATTGGCCGTACCCGCTGTTGCTGTATTTTCATCAACCAGTTGCGGGAGAAGATCGGTGTAATGTTCGGTAACCCCGAAACCACAACTGGTGGTAACGCCCTTAAATTCTATGCCTCCGTTCGTCTCGACATTCGTCGTACCGGCTCGGGCATCAAAAATAAAGACGGAGAAGTAGTTGGTAACCACGTGAAGGTGAAGATCGCTAAGAACAAAGTGGCACCTCCTTTCCGCATCGCCACCTTCGACATCATGTACGGCGAAGGTATTTCCAAAACCGGTGAGATCATCGACATCGGTGTCGATCAGGATATCATTCAAAAGAGTGGTGCCTGGTACAGTTACGACGGAGCCAAGATCGCCCAGGGGCGGGAAGCGGCCAAACAATTCCTGGCCGATAATCCGGAAGTAGCCGAGGAGATCGAACTGAAAGTGAAAGCCAAGATCATGGGGATTCCCGAAAAGGAAAATGGGAAAGCCACCAAAGCGGATAAAAAAGAAGCCGCTAAGAAATAGAATACCAGATGAAACGGATACGGTCCGTTTCATCTGGAAACGTTAATACCAACAAAGCGCCATCTCTCTATACAGGAGAAAGATGGTGCTTTTTTTTATAGCTAGCTAGGAAGCCGGCTGGTCGGCCCATTCGAAGGTCTCGATCATCTTAATGAGGTCTTTGCGGATAAATTGATAGACCGGTTGCAGACTATCCGGGCGTACCTCCGTACTGAAGTAGAGCGAAGCGCGAAAAAAATGCTCATCCCCATCGGTCAGATAAAACTGAAAAGGCGTGGCTGCGGGTCCCTCGATCGCGAAAGCGAATCCTTCGACATTGGCTTCTTCCTTGCGATCGATGCGTACCTCGTCGATATAGTTGGCGCGCTTTGTATGGTAATCAGCCATTTCAAATGCATCTTTTCGCAATTGCTCCAGGGATTTGTCTTTGCCCACCGGAATGTAGCTACAGTGTAAGCTGGCGTCGAAGTCGGGAATATACAGATCGAACCAACACGGGTGAGCCGGTTCACCATCGAAAAAGTACTGGTCCTGTTGAATAGTTGCGTAGGAAGGGTACTCAAAGGAAAAGGCACAGTAACTCGCATCAAACGAAAGTGGCTTTGAGGATGGGTACGTGACCTTTGGGTATGCGCGTGGTTTGGGTGACGGAGGCGGACCCTGGGTGTTACAGGCGCTGACTATAAAAAGAGAAGCCAATGGCAAGAGGAGCCAGAAAGGGCGGTTGCAATGCATAGTATGAATGTTGTGCAGGGCTAAGAACGATCTTAGGCTTGGTAATATTTCAGAGACTCGGGAAGGGTTAGCAAAACTTGTTCGATCCGACGCTTGGTAGCGGCCGTCACCTTAAAAGTGAAATCCTGGAAGGAAATTTCCTCGTCTATTTTGGGAATGCCCCCGTGCAATTCGAGCAAAAGGCCAGCGAGGGAATCGGCATCACCCCGGGCATCTTCAAAGAGAGCCGTATCGAGGTTAAGGACCCGGCACACATCGTTGATCATGGTTTTACCTTCGAAGAGAAAGGTATGGTCATCGATGCGCTGGTAGAAGATCTCAATCTCGTCATCAAATTCGTCCTGAATATCGCCAATAATTTCCTCCATGATGTCTTCCAGGGTTACGATACCCGAACTACCCCCGTACTCATCAACGACAATGGCCAGGTGAAGTCGCTGGCGTTGGAATTCTTTTAGCAAGTCATCGATTTTTTTGGCTTCGGGAACGTACAGAATATTAGTTCGGATCAACTCCTGCCATTCGAACTGGTCTGGTTCGTCGAGGCACCCCAGGAGGTCTTTAACATAGAGGATACCGGTGACATTATCGAAATCGTTTTCGTATACGGGAATGCGGGAAAAGCCGGAATCACGCACCACTTTCAATACGGCGGAAAAACTCTCCCGAAAATCAATGGCCACTACATCCACCCGAGATCGCATGATCTGTTTGACGCTGACCTCGCCGAATTTGACAATACTTTTAAGGATGTCGACCTCCTGTTCGGTGTCTTCCTCCATACTTACGGTGAGTTCGATAGCATCGTCGATATCTTCCCGGCTGGTCGGAGAACTACTGCCCACGTTGGAATTGGCTAACCGGCGTTCGATTACCGTAGTCATCCGTACTAAACCAAAGCTAACAGGGCTGAATAAACGGGACAGAACCGTAAGAGGAAGGGCCATAAAACGGGCCAATTGAATGTTGTTGATCTTGGCGTATACTTTGGGGGCTACCTCTCCGAAAAGAACCAATAAAAAGGTGATACCTACCGTAATGATCAGAAAGTTGATGCCAATACCGACCTGTTCGACGGTGAACCATTCTTCCAGCGGAATAACGGACATGAGGGCTTGGGCCCAATGTTCGAACGTTGTTTCAGGAATAAAACCAAGCAGAACAAAGTCTGACAAGATGACGATGGCAATGTTGATAAAGTTGTTGCTGATCAGAATAGTAGCCAGAAGCACGCGCGGGCGTTCGATCAGCTGCATGATGCGTTTGCTATTGGCATCCGTTTCCTGTTGTATGAAGTCGTAATCGTTATTGGTGAGGGAGAAGAAGGCAATTTCCGAACCTGAAATGAGGGCGGAACATGCCAGTAGAACCAATACGATGAATAGCCCCAGGAAAGCGTCAATGCTCGGGACGGCCAGTAGAATCAGAGGAAATAATGAAAAGGATAATCGCTCCGGTTCCGGTTCCAAAAACGAGAGGGTTTATTAGTAAGGGACGAGATAGCACGCGGTACAGGAATCGCAAGCGTGCTATTTCGATGGTTTACAGTACAAAAATACGAGTTCTGCCGTTAATTTGCACGGTCCGGGCCTTAATCGTAGCGATAGAGTTGGTAAGCGTCCGTCAAAAAACAGAACGGACGCTTGCTTGTTTCCCTTTAGAATGGCAGGTCGTCGTCGGCGTCCTCCGTAATAATATTGGAATTATTATCGGATTGAGGGGCACTTTGGTTGTCATCGGAGGGTTTAGTGGTCGTGGATGGTTCGTCATCCGGGCTGGGGAAATAGTTGGAATTTCCACCTCGCCCGCCGGCACCGGCATTGGGTATCAGTCGGAAGTAGTTTGAGACTACCTCGGTTGTTCGGCGGTTATTACCATCCTGGTCTTGCCAACTGCGATGGGTAAGTTTGCCTTCCAGGTAGATCATGCTACCTTTTTTAAGGGAAGATTCGGCCCGTTCGGCAAGGGCGCGCCAGGCTACGATATCGTGCCATTCCGTTTGTTGTTGCCATTCACCGCTTTTGTCGCGGTAATTCTCATTGGTTGCAACCGAAAATTTGGCAACGACGGCTCCATTTTCGAGCCGGCGTACTTCCGGGTCTTTTCCCAGGTTTCCGATCAATATGACGCGATTTACCATATCTATGCTTTTTTACTATTGTCTAAGAAGCTAACCTACTCTTTTCCCCGAAAAAACCAAAACCCGGAAAGGGTAAATCAGTAGGTCATCAGAATAGAGAGGATAATGCTGTGAAATTCACCTAGTGTACTGGTTTACAGGTAGTTAGTAGCGGATGATCGTACCCGACCCTACATATTTAAATATAGCGAATTATCCCCTAAATACCAATCGATTATGCGTGGAAAAGCGTAGTCTGACAGTACTTCGCGATCGACCCACGTGCCGCTTATGGTAGCAGGGTCTGTCGATTTGGGCAGGTGTATTTCAATGAAACGAGCCCGGATATCCTGGTGGGATAACAACTGTCGTTTTGGGGGACTGATGGCCGCTATATCAACCGGGGCCCAATGCACGGGAAAGGGCCAATCGGTATGTTGTTGCAGAAGTTGGTTTTCTTCCAGTAATTTTTCCGTCTCGAGCAGTGGGAATTCGTACAGGCCTCTCCAGACATCCTTATGCTCTCTTTTTCGAAGCAATATCTTGCCATCGTGATTCAGTAGGAAGTAGTGGAAAAAGCGGATGCGGCGAGGGGCTTTGGGCTGCTTATGCGGTAATTGATCAATGCGGTCTTCCCGGTGGGCTTTACAGTGAATCTGGAGCGGACAGGAAGCACAATCGGGGTTGGCGGGGGTACATACAAGCGCTCCGAAGTCCATGATAGCTTGGTTATAAGTACCTGGTTGGTCCTTATCCAAAAGAGTTTGGGCGAGTTCGGTGAATAGCTTTTTACCGGATGTGGTGTTGGTGGGGTGATCGATACCAAAAAAGCGAGCCAAAACACGATATACATTACCATCAACTACGGCATAAGGCAGATTGTAGGCAAAGGAGGCTATGGCTGCTGCAGTGTAAGGCCCCACTCCTTTGAGGGCCAGGATATCTTCGTAGTTATCGGGGAATTTTCCCTCACGGACGTCACTGATGTAGCGAGCAGCTGCCAGCATGTTGCGCGCGCGATTGTAGTAGCCCAGGCCTTCCCATTTTTTCATTACCTCATCCTGGGGAGCAGCTGCCAGATGGTGTACAGTGGGGTAGGCAGTGACAAAGGCTTCAAAGTAGGGCCAGCCCTGTTCGACCCGGGTTTGCTGTAAGATAATTTCGGAAAGCCAAATACGATAGGGGTCTTCCTCCCCTTTCCAGGGTGTAGGGCGTCGATCAGGATCGTACCATTCGAACAGCTGACGAGTAAAAAAAGCAGTATGTGGGAACAACCGAAAGGTGATTTTTTGGTGACGACCGAAGATAAGTATCTTGTAATACACCAAAAAAGAAGCAGTAATCAACGCGCGTTAATTACTGCCTGTTGTACGTAATAGTCAGAAATAATTAAAGGAATAGCGAAACTATAATCCGCGGAGAGCGGAAATGCTGTTGTAGCGTTTTCCGATAACTTCCTTTAATTCTTTTCGTGCGAAGAAAATTCGGCTTTTGACAGTACCAAGTGGCAGATCAAGTTGATCTGCTATTTCCTGATACTTGAATCCCTGGTAATGCATCAAAAAGGGAATCTTGACGCTATTATCCAACTCCTCAATCATCTTGATTAGCTCTTTCATCATGATGTTTGACTCAGCTTGATTATTAATGGTCGTTTTACCGGAATTGATGTAGTACAAATTATCCGTCGAATCCATTATTGTATTTGCCTTCGCTTTCTTGCGATAATTATTGATAAAGATGTTCTTCATGATCGTAAAACACCACGCTTTGAAGTTGGTGCCGGCACGAAACTTATCCCGGTTGGTCATCGCGCGGAAGGCCGTTTCCTGAAAAAGGTCTTTTGCATCTTCTACATTCTTCGTCAGGTTATAGGCGAATGAATTCAGAAGCGTCGATAGTTGATCGAACCGGTCATAAAATTCGTATTGGTTCATTGTTGTTGCAGTTGTTTCTTGAGTGTTCATTCGACTTTTCCTTTGATGTTCAATCAAATTTAGATAAAAGTTAAACAAAACACAAGACGATTTCGGACTTATTGGGTCGAATCGCCATTTATTGTGTATGAATTCCTAAATTCGGATTTTTAATTCACTGATTTACAGGGTTTTGCAGTTATTCACGAAATGACAAAAAATTTTTAACTTTCAGAAAAAAATGAAAGGTGTTGAAATAATAATTCTTGATTATGGACTTTTTGGGGTAAAACCTTAAACAAAATGGGATGATTTGATCCTGAATCCCCCTTTTTTGCAGAAGCAAAAAGGGTAAAGTCACCTTTGTTGAAGGACAAAGGGCTGAAAGATTAAACAAATTGGCAGGAAGCTTACTTCTGGGCGCGAGCGACCAGGATGATCGCAATGGTTCCAAACAGTATATTGGGTAACCAGATGCCTAACCATACCGGAATACTCTGACCCTGGGCAAAAACAATGGCGAACCGGGCCAGGAAAATGAAGATGGCCCCCAGTCCGATACCCGTTGCGAGGTGAAGTCCAATACCACCCCGTACCTTGCGGGCTGCAATTGACATACCGATGAAGGTTAGTATGAATACCGTCAGTGGTTCGGCCGTTCGTCGATTGTATTCCAGCTGATATTTTCGCAGGTTACTTGCTCCCCGTTCTTTCTGGCGGGTAATGTATTGTGTGAGCTGTGGGGTGGTCATCATACTCTGCTGGTCCCGGTAGTCCACAAAGTCCTCGGGACCCAGGTTTAGGGTCGTGTCCATACTTTCCCCAATTCCTACTTCCAGCGTCTCGTCCAGGCCGTCAAAGGTGCGAATCTCAAAATTACGCAGACGCCATGTTTGGTCCGTTTCGACCCACTCGGCCCGTTCGGCCTTGATCAGGCGGACCATTTCGCTGTTCTGGAATTGCTCGATGCGGAAATCCCTGGCCGAACTGTCGCGTTTGCGGTAGTTGCGGATGTACACCTTCGTATCGGGAGCAACGAACAGGTGCACGTCGCGGGTACGCCCTTTGTCCTCGTTCTTATCAATATAGGTGTACAGGAAATCGAGCATGTATTTATTGCCATTAGGGATCACGAAGTGGCTACCCAGTAAATGGATGCCGGCCAGGATACAGGCCGCGATCATGTATGGTCGCATAAATCGCCGGAAAGATACTCCTGCATTGAAAATCGAAATGATCTCCGAGTTAGCAGCCATGCGGGACGTAAAGAAGATGACAGCTATCAGGGTAAACAGTGGCCACAGCAGGCCGGTAATAAACAGGATGAAACTGGGATAGTATTGAAAGGCGATTTCTGCGGATGTCACCGGTTCTTTTATGAATTTCTCCACCTTTTCACTGAAATCAATGACTACCGCGATCATCACGAAGATGAGCACCGTAAAAAAGAAGGTCGACAGAAATTTGCCGATAATATATCGGTCCAGCTTCTTGAGCATCATATCAGACTAACGCTTGAATTACAGCCGTCGTTGTAAGTTGGGAACCATCTTATCCTTCCAGGCCAAAAAATCACCTTCCGCAATGTGAGTCCGTGCCTCTTCCATTAGCCACAAAAAGAAACGCAGGTTATGCAAGCTACAGATCTGTGCCCCCAGTAGTTCTTTGCATTGCAGCAAATGTCGCACATATGCCTTGGTATAAAAACGACTGGTCGGGCTGGGACCATCCGGGTCGAGTGCGGAAAAATCGTCCTTCCATTTGGCATTCTTCATATTCAGGATGCCGTTTGCGGTGTACAGCATTCCATGACGGGCATTACGCGTGGGAAGCACACAGTCAAACATATCGACTCCGAGTGCAATACACTCCAAGAGGTTGACCGGTGTGCCGACGCCCATCAGGTAGCGTGGCTTTTCCTTGGGGAGGACCTGGCAAACCCAGTCGGTGATATCGTACATAATATCGTGTGGCTCTCCTACCGAAAGACCACCTATGGCGTTGGCGGGTCGGTCAAAACTGGCTACCGTCTCAGCCGACTGCTTGCGCAAATCCCGGTAAGTACTTCCCTGTACAATTGGAAATAGCGTCTGTTCGTATCCGTATAGTGGGTTACTACCCGAATCGAAATGATCACAACACCTTTTCAGCCAGCGGTGTGTCAGCTGCATAGAGGATTTAGCGTAGCTGTATTCGCAGGGATAGGGCGTGCATTCATCGAAAGCCATAATGATATCGCCACCAATTTCCCGCTGGATATCAATGGCCCGTTCGGGCGAAAAGAAGTGACTCGAACCGTCGATGTGTGAGCGAAACGTTACGCCCTCCTCTTTGATCTTGCGATTGTTGCTGAGGGAGTAAACCTGATAACCACCACTATCGGTCAGAATAGGACCATCCCAGCCATTGAAGGCGTGCAGTCCGCCGGCTTCGCGGAGTATTTCGATACCCGGGCGCAAATACAGATGGTAGGTATTACCCAGTATGATCTGGGCTTCGATCTCTTCTTTCAATTCGTGCTGATGCACACCTTTCACGGTTCCCGCCGTACCTACAGGCATAAAAATGGGCGTTTGAATGGGACCGTGGTCCGTCTGTATGACGCCACTGCGTGCCGAAGAATGAGGATCCTGATGAGCTATTTTAAATGAAAACAAAGGCCGACTGGTTTTTCAGAGACGGAATCGATACTTATCCATGCGCAGCAATACACTTATCATAATGGTAAAGCCGAGCAGGGATGACCCTCCCTTACTGATAAATGGCAGCGGAATGCCGATTACGGGCATAATACCCATCGTCATCCCGATGTTTATAAAGAAGTGAATAAACAGAATTCCCAACAGTCCGTAGGCGTAAATGCGCGCAAAATCACTGCGTTGCCGTTCGGCCAGTTTAAGTATTCGGAACAGGAACATCAGAAACAGAATGACCAGGGCAAAAACGCCCGTAAATCCTTGTTCCTCACCAATAGTGCAAAAAATAAAATCGGTGGATTGCTCGGGAACATAGTTCAGTTTGGTCATATTTCCCTTCAGAAAGCCCCTGCCAGTAAGGCCACCCGAACTGATGGCCAGTTTGGATTGCATGATATTGTAGTAGGAGCCTTGTGGGTCGGCTTTACTTGGCTGCAGCCAAACCATGATGCGATCTTGTTGGTGGGGTTGCAAAACCTTATTGAAGGCGTAATTGGCGGCAAAGGCTACTCCTCCGCCGATCAGAATGGCAGCCGTAACCGGGAACATAACTTGACGAGCCTTGCGGCGATAAAGCACCATCAGCAATACCAAATACGCACTTATCAGGACAATTAATATTTCCCGATAATAGTCTCCGGTTTGGTACAGGTATATAGTACCAACACCGATCAGTCCGGTACCAAGTAGCCAAAACCCGTTTTTTTCCATCTGGGCAGCCAATACGAACAACCCGATTAATAATAAACCCATAAACATGGCTACGGGACTAATTACCAGACCGAGTATCAGGGAAAAAGCCAGGAAACTTCCACCCCAGTAATAAGAGGGGTTCAAGCCCTCGCGGTACAGGACCATCAGAAAAGACATGAACACTAAAGCCGAACCCGCATCGGGCTGGAGCAGGATCAGCATGGCGGGAACCAGGAAAATAGCCAGCGCAGTTCCCTTCTGAGTCCAGGATCGCAGGTCGACCTTATAGGTGCTTAGGTAAGCTGCCATGGCCAGAGCGGCCCCAAATTTGGCGAACTCGGAGGGCTGGATTGTGAATCCGCCAAACCGAAACCAGGAGGTAGCTCCTTTTATGGTTACACCAAAAATTAACACCGCAATAAGGAGGAATAAGGTTAAGCCGTATACGGGATAGGCAAAGGTTTGCCAAAACTTCCAGTCGATTACCTGGAAAACAGCAAAAACGACAAACGAGATTCCTATCCAAACAAGCTGTTTCCCAGCCGGGCTGCGCATGAGACCCGATTCGCGAACCTCGTCAAAACTGACTGCATAGATCATCATATAGCCCACGAACACCAGTCCCAGGTAAAGGGAAAAAGTGAGCCAGTCCATTGATCGGTTAATACCACGTTTGCGGGAAAATATCATTGGTAAGGCAACGCTAGGGGTGTCAAAAAATTACTCGCGACCACCAATGATTTCTTCGGGTCGGATCTCATTATCAACAGCAGGGTACGCACTTGGATAATCCATCTTGAGCAGGGATTGCAGTCGGAGTGCTTCCAGTTTACTGGCAAAAGCACCGGCCCGCAATTTGTAATAGGGTCGGTTGTGTACCCAGGAAGTAGTTATGTATGGATATTGTGATTTGAAATTGGCCCGGACAGATTCAAATTGTTGGCGATCCACGGTTGAAAGGATCTGTACCCGCCAACCTTTAATGTAGGGTTTGCCCTTATTGACCCGCTTGTAGAAATCCATTATCTCCTGAACCGAAGCATCCTCCTGAATCTCTATATTTTGGGCGGAAGCCCGGAAACTCAACAGGCTGACCATCAAAATGCTGAATAGGATGAACCGCATAGTTCTTTTTCCTACAAATATAGGAATAATTAGTTCGGTATGATCAGGCGGTAACCAGCGCAATGCTGCGGGAAGCACCAATGCGTTGTACCCCCAGGTCCAGGTATTTGCGCGCGTCCTCATGGGTTCGTATACCGCCCGAAGCTTTTATGGAGATGTCGGTTCCTACCCGGCTCAAAAGGTGTTGAACCGCTTGCGGGGTAGCACCCGTTCCGTTAAATCCGGTTGACGTTTTCAGGAAATCGGGTTTAAGCTCCAGTGCCAAATCACACAACTGATCGATTTCAGGGCCGTCCAGCAGGCCGGTTTCTAAAATGACCTTGATCTTTTTGCCTTTCATATGAACGGTGGTGATCATGCTATCCAGATCGTTACGCACGTAATTCCAGGCTTTGCTTTTTACGGCATTGATATTAATTACGACATCCAGCTCGTCGGCGCCGTCGTCGATGGCTCGTTTGATCTCCTCGACTTTGGCAGGAGTAGTACTGTAGCCCATGGGGAATCCGATCACGGTGGCAATGAGTGGGCGCTGCTCGGTTTGTGGCAAAAAATGAAAGGCTTCCTGCACGTAGTAAGGCGGAATGCAAACGGCTGCAAAATGGTAGGCTACTGCCTCGGCACACAACTGCTGGATATCAACAGCTGTAGCATCTGGTTTTAGCAGGGTGTGATCAATGTACGGGGCGATGTTCATCGTATGTGTCCAGGTTGTGAATAGCGTCAATAGCAGTAAAATAAATTTGACGGCAATTTGTTAGCACAAGCGGAATAGGAACGTTAAAGTCGCTAATGTTAAATGATCGGTATTGGGTAATATTACAGAAATATAAACCAAAAATCCGGTTCATGCTATTGATCAGGCATGCCAGACTGTTAGTCTATATACGGACAAAACAAAAAAAAGGGTGCGACCGATTGACTGGCCACACCTTATATATTTTTAAAAACGCATCTCGACGGTATGGATTATTTTCCTTTACCGTGACAATGCTTGTATTTTTTACCGCTTCCACAAGGACAAGGGTCGTTTCGCCCTACTTTTTTCTCTTCGCGGACGAAGGTCTCGGGTTTACGGCGCTGGCCTCCACCCGCCTGGGCTGCTGCCTGTCGACGAGCTTGCTCCTCTGCTTCGGGCGTACGATTGGTTTGGGTGCGACTCATGTCGGTCATTTGATCGCGGGCCTGCTCCAGAGTTGTTCCGTCGGAGAAGACGATGGTACCTTTCGATAGGTAAGAAGATATTTCCTCATTGATCCGATAAATAAAGTCCTCGAACAGCTTATAGGCTTCCATTTTGTAAACGACTAATGGATCCTTCTGCTCAAAAGATGCAGATTGAGAAGAGTCTTTCAACTCATCCATATTCCGCAGGTGCTCTTTCCATTTGTCATCGATCAGTGTAAGTGTCACTGTTTTTTCGATGTCGCGAATGATGGTCTTTCCGCCCGATTCAGCTGCGTCTTTCAACTCGGCGGTGATCATATAAGGATTGGTCCGGCCATCGGTGAACGGTATCAGGATGCGTTTGTACTGATTACCCTGACGTTCGTAGACGTCTTTGATTCTCGGGAACAGCACTTCGCGGATGTGTTCGGCTTTGCGTTGGTAGTATTCCTCAAAATCCTTATTCAACGACTCAATGATCTCTTCCAGTTTTCCGTCCTGGAATTCGGCAGCATCAAAGGCACCGGCGGGATCTAATCCAAGCAGGCCAATGCTGTCGCGACGCAGGCTTTCAAAATCGCCCATTTCCCGGTGTGTGGCTACGAGGTTTTCGAGCATCGACTTAAACATATTATTCAGGTCGACGGACAGGCGGTCCCCGTACAAGGCGTTATCCCGCTTTTTATAGATAGCCTCCCGCTGAATATTCATTACGTCGTCGTACTCCAGCAATCGCTTCCGAATGCCAAAGTTGTTCTCTTCTACTTTTTTCTGGGCGCGTTCGATGGAGCGCGATACCATGGAGTGCTGAATGACCTCTCCTTCTTTGTGGCCCATGCGGTCCATGAGTTTCGATATCCGCTCGGATTGGAACAGGCGCATGAGGTTATCTTCCAGGGAAACGTAGAATTGGGAGCTACCGGGGTCTCCCTGACGACCAGCACGACCACGTAGCTGCCGGTCAACCCTGCGGGAATCGTGGCGCTCGGTACCAATAATGGCCAAGCCACCGGCTTTCTTCACTTCATCCGAGATCTTGATATCGGTACCACGACCGGCCATGTTAGTAGCGATGGTCACATTACCTGCTTTACCGGCTTCGGCTACGATTTCGGCCTCACGCTGGTGTTGCTTGGCGTTTAGTACGTTGTGTTTAATGTGACGAAGCTTCAACATTCGGCTTAGCTTCTCGGATACATCCACGGATGTCGTACCCACCAATACCGGACGGCCAGCTTCACTCATTTCGACAATTTCGTCGATCACGGCATTGTATTTCTCGCGGGCAGTTTTGAAAACCATGTCTTCCCGATCATCCCGCACAATGGGTCGGTTGGTGGGGATCACCACCACATCCAGTTTGTAGATCTCCCAGAACTCACCAGCCTCGGTTTCGGCTGTACCGGTCATACCCGATAGTTTGTGGTACATCCGGAAATAGTTCTGCAGCGTGACCGTTGCGTAGGTCTGGGTGATGTCTCCTACCTTAACATTTTCCTTGGCTTCCAGGGCCTGGTGCAAACCATCGGAGTAGCGACGACCTTCCATGATGCGGCCGGTTTGCTCGTCCACGATCTTCACCTGATTATCCATAACTACGTACTCCTCATCGCGTTCGA
>JASBTH010000510.1 GCA_030148525.1 Saprospiraceae bacterium
TTTCCCCGCGCATAGCCGGGGTTAATACCGCGAACGGCCGCGGGGTCATCGACCCCGGCCAGCTGGTTTTTCAAATTGCCGCGTTCCGCAATGAATTCACCTAGCCGTCCCACCGCTTGCCCCATGGGCAACAAGGTAGAAGAGCGAATACGGTCATCGATGAACCCGTAAGCCAGGGGTTCAAATACCTGGTATTGCTCCACCGTTTCCCCGTATACAGCTCTGGTCATATTAGCACCCCATTCCACTACACTACGAGCCCGCTCCAGATGTTGCTGCAGATCGGGCAAACTTACCTGGTCTCCTTCCGGACGGTTGACAAACTCCCTGATCATATTCCATTCCCAGGTTTCGACAAACCCGCTACCGGCAGCGGAGAGGCCCAGATAACAGATTTTTTCCAGTAATTGGTCCAGTTCGTCAGGTGACCAGTTAGCGGCCTCCCGGAAGACCATTTCCTCCAGGCCGATTGACAGATCGAATAGCGCCAGACGGGCCTTACCACCGGTAACATCTTTCATCGCCTGGCGAATATCCCACATCTGTTCGGCAGCGCCGATCAGGAGGGTAGCACTATTGTTTTCGCCCTCAATGTGCTGGAAAAAGTCGGCCAGCTGTTCGCGAATGGCTGATCCGGCAGGGAGCTGCGGAAGAAACGATTCCAACCTGGCGACGTCGATGGGACCCATAGCAATAAGCATGTCGGCCAGCAATTGCTCCATCTGTTCCCGTTGTTTGGCAGTCATGCGGGTCCGGTGGGTTTCTAAAAAGCGCCGGACGGCAGGAATATCAGCAGCCTCGGGCTGACCATGGATCTTGACGCGCAAATCCTGAAAAGCCGGATAGGCGTCCGAAATCGCTTTGGACACAGCCCGGATACGTAGGGTGCGGTTATCGTCGGGCGTATGGGGGATATCCCGAACCGCCTGACGAACCAAGAAGTAGTGTTGCTCCACCACCTCATCCTGAGCCAGTAACCAGGCCAAAAAACCCTGTCCCCAGGCCTGTTCATCCTCAGCCTGAAAAGCACCGCGGTAATACTGGCCACGTCGCAAGATCCAGCCATCATCTACGGCCATCAGGTATTTCCCGAGCTGGTATTGCTTAAGGCGGGACTCTCGATGACCGGCATCCCAGAATTCCTCATAATCGGTAGTCGATAAGATCTGCCCGAGAAACAGATGTTCGTCTTCGGCCAGTTCGAGTACCTCCTCTTTGTATCGTGCCCGTTGCACACCTCCCGGTTTGGAGCAGCGTTCTTTTGGCAGGGCCATAGTTCCGTCCGGACAAAACCAGCGGATATCCCGGTAAGGACCACGCGGATCCCGTTTGAATGATTCCACCAGATCGGTAAGCGATTTCGGAGACGCCTCCTGAGCGACAGACACTGCCGGCAGCATTAGACAACATCCCAGGGCAAGAAACAGAAGAAAGCTTTTCGGGAAGGACATGTATATAATGACTTTTGTGAAAGCGAAAAAATTATGCTGGGAACCGTTATAAGATAGCAACTTCTTCAAAACGATGCCGGGCATGAGCTCGAAAACCTTAAGACTATTTAACAGGTCGAAAGTCACCGAACAGGTGCGCCGGATGAAAAAAAAGAACAATTTGCAAGGATAATTCGACGGGTCGTGAGCCCGCCGATCAAAAGAAAAAATGTCCTTAAAAACAACAGGCATTCTAACCCTTGCTTTGTTTGCCTTAATCGTATCCGGAACCGCCCAAAGCCGTTCCCGCCAGTCCATCCCGCTGCGGCCGGAAAACCACCATTTTTATCCCTTGCGCGATCGGGTGGATCCCGTACTGGAAAAAGCGCTATTGCGCCAACTCAATCGCAATCCCCGCTGGCGTGACCTGATCGCACAAAAACACATGTCGGTGGGCTTGGTAGATCTGAGTAACCCGCATCAGGTTCGTTTTGCCCGCATCAACGGCAACGAGATGATGTATGCAGCCAGTCTTCCCAAAATCGCCATTTTACTGGCTTCCATGGATGCCCTGGAAAAAGGGGAATTGCACGACACGCCCGAGATACGGCGCGACCTCCGTATCATGATCAGCAAATCCGACAACCAGGCTTCCACGCGTATGATCGACCGCCTGGGATACGAAAAAATTGCCGCTGTCCTGACCGATCCCCGGTACGAGCTGTACGACGAAGAATACGGCGGCGGCTTGTGGGTCGGGAAACGGTATGCTGCTTCCGGTGCCCGCTATCCCGATCCTATCCAGGGTCTCAGCCACGCTGCGACCGCCTCCCAGGTTTGTCGCTTCTATTATTTACTGGTTAACGGGCGGTTGGTCAGCTACCAGCGGTCGAAGGAAATGCTCGATCTGATGGGAAACCCGGAGTTGCACCATAAATTCGTCAACACCCTGGACCGGCTTCATCCCGAAGCCCGCCTGTATCGCAAATCGGGTTCCTGGCGGGAGTTTCACTCCGACAGCATCCTGGTCTGGGGACCCAAAAACCGGTACATACTGGTCGGGCTGCTGCAGGATGCGGAAGGAGAGGTGATCCTGCGCCAATTGGTACAGGAGGTGGAAACCGTACTGCGCCAATCACCGGCCGGGCTGAGTCGTTAAACGCTTGCGTAAATACAGATTCCGGTGGTGAGAAAACCGCACCGGAATCTGTATTTTTAGGCCCAGTTACCATCCCTGTAAGCAAAATTGTATGAGTAAAAAGGTCGGACAGACCTGGGAACCCTTCTTTCGCCGCGTGTTTGACATCCGGACCGGTGAGACGTCCCGCGCATTGCTCATGCAATTGCTGATCTTCCTGATCATTACCACCCTGCTCATTGTAAAGCCTACGGCTAATGCCCTGTTCATTTCGGAATTGGGCATCGATCAGTTACCCATCGTCTTTTTATTAGTGGCACTGATTGCCGTATGGGTGATCCGACGGTACACCGTGGTCCTGCTGCGGCGAACGCTCGCACAAATTATGCAGGGGACGCTGGCCTTGTCCGCACTGCTTCTGATCTCGTTCGGGCTAATGCTCCGGCTAAATCTGCTCAGCGGAGGGATCCTCTACATCTTTTACGTGTTCGTTGCCCTGTTTGGGTTACTTACGGCGTCTCAGTTCTGGATCCTCGCCAATATGGTTTTTAATGCGCGGGAAGCGCGTCGATTGTTCGGCTTCATTGGTTCCGGAGCCATTGCCGGGGGCATTTTCGGCGGATACCTGACCTCCTGGCTGGCTCCGGTATTGGGCAGTGAAAATTTGTTGTTTTGTGCGGCTCTGTTGCTGACCGGCTGTCTGCCCATCGTCCGTTGGGTATGGCGCCGGCACGTTACGGAATACCAAAACGAACCACACCGGGAACGGGCCAAACAGCCTGCCCTGGCTACAAACAACCCCTGGAAACTCGTACGGCAGTCAGCTCACCTGAGCTACCTGGCCGCTATTACCGGCGTTTCGGTATTGGTTGCCAAATTAGTGGATTATCAATTCAGTGCCGTGGCCGCAGCGAACATCGAGAACCCCGACGCCCTCGCAGCCTTTTTTGGGTTCTGGTTGTCCAACCTGAATGTGGTCTCCTTACTGGTGCAATTATTCGTAACCCGGCAAGTAATGCGATCCCTGGGAGTGGGCTGGGCGCTGTTCTTTCTGCCGGCAGGCATCCTGATCGGCTCCCTGCTGGTCTTCTTGAGTCCCCAATTGTGGTCAGCGATCATCCTTAAGATCAACGACGGCAGCCTGAAGCAGTCCATCAATAAAGCCTCCATGGAATTGCTCGCCTTACCCATTCCCCGGGCCATTAAAAACCAGACTAAGACCTTCATCGATGTCACCATCGACAGCATTGCCACCGGGCTGGGCGGATTGATACTGCTGATCGTTGCGAGTTGGCTCAATGTTCCGATTCGCTACATCAGCCTGATCACCGTCTTACTTATTGGCTGCTGGGGCTATTTTGCCTGGAAGGTTCGCGGTGAATACCTGAAAACCTTTAAACGGCAGATGGCACAAGTGGCACCTTCCGAACAGGCCACCCATGGTCCGAATCTCGATGACATGACGGTGCTGGAGGCCCTGGAACGGGTTTTGCGTTCCGGTAAGGATAAACAGCGGGTTTTTGTACTCAGGCAATTGCGCGACGTAAAAGATCTGCGCTTCTTAGAACCCGTAACGGACCTGATCAACCACCCTGATCCGGAGATACGACTGGGAGCCCTTAAGTGGTTGTATCTCATTCCCGGTGAGGATTTGGCAGAACAGGTAAAACCGTTGATTCACGATCCCGACCAACGGGTCAAGGTAATTGCATTTGAATACCTGATACTTCACGACCCGGCCATGGCCCCGGCCCGGATGCACGAATTTCTGCACCACGACGATCCCGATGTGCGGGGAGCTGCGCTGGTGGGATTATCGGAGGAAACGCTGGGAAATGCCTCTTTGCGCGACAGCTATTCGCTCGATCAGCACCTCCGGGATTGGCAGGAAGATACAGCCCGGTTAACGGATCCGGCCCTGATTTACTTTTACCGAAAGGTATTCCTCAAAGCAATTGGCCGGTCCCGCTCCTCGGCTTACTATTCCGTTATCAACGACGGCCTTAAAGATCCTGACCCAAATGTGGTGCGGGAAGCCTGCCGGTCAGCAGGTCTGGTCCTCCATCCACCCCATCAGGAGTCTCTGCTTGCGCTCCTGGAAGACCCGGATGTGCGACCCGATGCCATTGCGGCCCTGGCTTTATTTGGTCGTTCCCTGTTACCTGCCTTACGGCAAAAAGCCGGGGATGCCACTACTCCGATTGATGTGGTTCGGGCTTTGCCACAGGTGGTGGAAAACATTCCCGATCAGGGTTCAGTTCATTTGTTGTTCGAATGGCTCGACTCGGAAGATGCCGTGGTGCGGTTGGAATCCTTACGGGCACTAAATACCCTTCGGGTCAAAGCACCCCGATTGCAATTTGAGGCCAAAGATCTCTACTCCCGTATCCTGCGGGAGGCTAAATTGTACCAAAACACGCTGGCGGCCTTGTATACACAGACGGCCAATGGCGTCAACAATCCTCCCGAAACCACCCTCCAGGATGCCCGTCAGGCATTGATCAGGGTACTGGAAAAAAGATTAGATAATAATCTGGAACGCATTTTCCGCTTATTGGGATTGCGCTACGACCCCGAAGATATCATCCCCATCTACCGCAATATTCAGGATCAAAAGCCCGATCTGCGGCTGAACGCCCTGGAATTTCTGGACAATCTGCTGGAGCCCAACCTAAAACGTATCCTGATTCCCATTGTAGAGTCAGCAATCCTGGAAACCCTTTCCGAAGAAGCGATACGTCGTTTGCACGGTAAAATTCCCGGTGAGGAAGCCTGCCTGATACAACTACTTGACGGGCGGGATATCCGGACGAAACTGGCCGTAATCTATCTGATGGTTCAATTACAGGGGGCCGTGTACCGCAAAGCGTTGGAAGAACTGCCGAATAACACGCATCCCAAGGTTCAGGCCGCCGCCAAAAAAGCCCTTTCGCAATGGACTAATGGATGAGGGTAAAGTCACCGGTGATGGTTTTTTCCTCCCCGTTGGTGAGCCGGTATGACAACCGGTACAGATATACTCCGGGATTCATGTCTTTCCCCCCGAAGCGCCCGTCCCAGCCGATCTCCTCTTCGTTGGGCAGAAAACCATCACGCTGGTAGACACGAGTGCCCCAACGATTGTAGATCTCAAAGAGCAGAAGTTTTTCCACCTGTCGCAGATCGCCGTAAATGACGAGGTGGTCATTAATTTGGTCTCCGTTGGGAGAAAAGGCCGTGGGCACATAGATGGCTGCCTGTCGATCGAGATCAATATCGACGCTGATAACATCCGTACAACCGAATACATCATCGATACGCAGGCTGAGCTTACCGGGTTTGAGCGCATGTATTTCGGGGGTCAGGCAATCAGCACACGATAGTTGGTCGGCCGGGAACCACTCCAGTTTTTCGATGAGGTTTTCGGGAATATTGAGTTCGGGCACGATGGTGCGGCGCTCACCCAGTTCGAGTTTTAGCCGTTTTGGCAGAGTGGCCATCTCATCGGTGAAGGCTGGCATGACAAAGTTTTGCCGGAAGGTGCATCCGGCCGCATCCTCAATGAGTAGCTCATATTCTTTCCCCGCTTCCAGCTGGTAAAAAATGGAGTTATCCTGAAAGGGGCCTCCGTCGATAGAATAGAAATAGGGAGGCGTCCCGCCACTGGCCGAAAAGACCGGACGGTTGCCCCCGATTTCCCGGCAACTGAAAGTCAGGGGTTTCAATTCGGGAGGTTGGTTGAGTTCCACTTCGAGTTCCGTCTCACAATTATTCGCGTCGGTAATCGTACAAGCATAGGATCCGGCCACCAATTGAGCGGGGGTAGGTGTATCGGGAAGTGCTTGGTTCCAGCGATAAGTGTACGGCGCCGTTCCACCGGCAATGCTGACGCTGAGTTCCCCGTCGTTGAAGCCGTAGCAGGAAGGTGGTACGGTCTTCGCCAATGTCTGAAGATGGTAGTTTCTAAGTTCAGCCGTACCCTCAACGGTTCCTTCACAAATGTCATCGTTAAAACTGGTGACGGTAATGACACCCTCCTGCTCCACTTCCAGCGGGTAATTAAATCCCGAAAAATTAGTGACATTCTGCACGGGGAAGGTATCGATCCGGTAGGAAAATGAAAAAGGCGGAGATCCGGACAAGGCAAGGTCAAAGGTCCCCGTGTTTCCTATACACTCCTCCAGTGTTTCTCCCGGTAAACGCAATACGGGAGCTTCCCGTAACCGTATCCAGACACTATCCTGCAATGTTCGTCCGCAGGCATCGGTTAACGTATACGACCAGGCCCGGTCGCCTTCCGGACTAATTGTGATGGTAGAATCTCTGGATCCGGTCTCCCACTCGTAGGTATAGCCGGGAATTCCTCCCTCCGGGACAAGACTCAGGTCAAAGGCATCCCCTACACAAATAAACCGATCGAAAACCCCGGACGTGAGAGGCGGTGGATCTTCGATATAGAGCCGGGCGGTATCGCTGATACAGGCACAGGGGAAGTCCAGTTCCAGGAATAGGGTCTCCATCCCTTCGTAGGTATCATCGACCAGCAGTTGAACCGGAATATCGACGTAGGGTTCTCCGGCCGGGATGGTCGCTGACCGGGGTAAAGGAGCAAAATCTTCATCCACCACGGCCGTACTTTGTTCGGATACTTTCAAGCCAATAGAGATGGAATCGGTAAGATCTTCCGGGTTGAGTCGATTCAAGCGAAAAAAACCGTAATCACATCCTTCGGGTATAGTGTCGGATCCCGAACTTGCGCGAGCTTGCAGATTTACCGCACCCCCGATATTGAAACTCTCCGCTTCCAGAAATACGGCCGAATCGTAGTGGGGATCACTCACGTCCGATACCACCAATCGAAGGTGGTAGGTTTCGCAGGGAATCAGGTTGAGGGTAGCCGTAAGCACTTGGGTAAATCCGTCGTACTCAATATTCTGGCGGGCCGGATTGTCCGGATCGTATTCAATCCCGCAGTTTTCAGAATCCGTACGGTTGGTGTTATTGATGTAATAATCAGAATTGGATTCGTGATTGACCGTATTAATAGAAACGTAGTCCTCGGTACCGGGGATCAAAGCCACATTCATCGATTGGTTGGAAAACTCCCCTTCGATGCCGGGACCACTGACAAAGAAGCCAAATACATCGTTGAATATCTTACCGACAAATTCGCAGTATTCCTCGGAGGCGAACACGTACCGGAACGTTACCACGCTGTCCAGGGGCACGAAATCAAACTCCAGTGCCACCGCATCGCGAATGGGGGCTGAGGTGAGCTGGTTGAGGTCGCGGTCGCCGTTATTAGTGCGAAAGTTACCACTCTCTTTACCCGAACTATTGGGGCCTTTGGCATTACTGATGGGACCAGTAGCCAATATGATACCCCGATCAATACCCATGACGTCCTGTCCGCCCTCAAAATAGCCAACCCCTTTTTCGTGGCCCGCGTATTGAATGTTAAATATATTCTTGCAAGCCCCCCCGACAAAGATATCCTGCACCAGACTTTCTACGGTATATTCACTACTGGTCGTAATACCCTGATAAGCAACACGCTCAGGCCCTATGCTTCGGGGCCAGGCTACCGTAGCCAGCATCAACACACTTACCAGTCCAGCCTTTGCGTACATACCCGTTATTTGTGTGATTTGCGAATGTGTTGGAACGAGGTGTGGGAAGGTACCCGCACGTACAGACTCTTTCCGAAAAGGAGAGGTCCCGAAGGGTTTCGGACTAAGATCGTCAAACCGAAGTTCAAAGTAGCACTTTTTCTGTTAGAACGGAAAGAGCTTAACACATATGCGCATTACATTAATCTTAATATGTATTAAATCTCAAAATCCTTTCCTCGTATTTGTTAATTCCCTAAATTGCAAAAGGCTTATCTAAATTGCCCAGGCAACTGAAGATTACCCAATTAGAGGTAGTCCAACGTAAACCAAACTCCGACTTTTACCGTATATTCGCATTGATTCCCATGCGGATCTACCCCCCACAGCTTCTGGCCAACCCGCCAGTATGAATAAAAGCAGCTTTGAGTATAAAAAATTATGGCTATCCATCTGACTGGTTTCGACGTCAGGCGACCAATACGTCTGCGGCCGATTATCCGGTCTGAAAGTGTTCGTTAATTTAATGCGCTCTTAACCCACGGGCTCCAATCGCGGTATACATCTATCCATCAATTTGTCGATAGAGTTACCCGGGGAACCCTATTTGGCAATGATTTCAATTCGATCATCAAACAGGACCACATGAGACCGAGCTGTTTACTAGCCTTTTTGTGCTTTCTACTGGCAACAACACCTGCCCTGGCGCAGGACCGCAAATGCGGTGGACGGGAAACCATCCGAATTTTCGACGGTGACGCCAACCAGATAACCTGCGAATCGGCGGCGACCGGCGTCATCGAATTCCGGCTTTCCTCTTTTGCTACCCCATTTGTAATGGTCGCAACGGATACCGATAACATTATACAGGCAATCACCCGCAACAACAAAATTGACTTTTCCGAACTGGGTCCCGGAGCCTATCGCGTATACGGCCTGTTCTTTAAAGGTAATTTATTGGCAGAACCGGGCATGTCCCTCGATACCGCCCGCCTGTCGGATTATTGTTACGGAACCACCCGTAACTTTGTCCCCATTAATACGCAAGAGCCCGAGGCCGGAATGATTTCGGACCTCAACGGGCTGGGTACGCGATTCATTTGCCCCGACGACCAATCTGACGTCATCGCTTTTGAACAAACCGAGGTTGTAGGTTCCTTCACCTACGCTATCACGGATACCAACGACGTGGTGGTAGCCATCCCCGATTCCAACAGCTACGATTTCAATACCCTCGACCAGGAAACCTCCCGGGTATACGGCATAGCTTATATCGGTAACCTTACCTTAAACGTCGGCGACACCATCAGTCCCACAGCCACACTGAGCGATGCCTGCTTCGATTTATCCGATAACTTTTTGGAGGTGATCCAAACCACACCCGATGCGGGTACGGTTCAGCGCACCAACGGGGAGACCACCGCATTGTTCTGCCCGGGCGAGGAAGCTACCCTGGCTCTGGAGAGTCTCGACGCCGCCCCTACTCCGTTCACACTGGTCCTGACGGATGGAGATGAGGTAGTGATCGAGGTATTGGAAAGTAATACGGTGGATTTTGGCACCCAGGATCCCGGGGCCTACCGCATTTACGGAGTGTCCTACACGGGCAATCCCAGCATCAATGCCGGTGACACCCTGTCCACGGCAACCCTGAGTGATGATTGTTTTGATGTTTCTGATAGCTTCGTGGAGGTGTCCATCCAGTTCGTGGAAGGTGGTCAGGTGAGCCTGGAAAACGGCAGCCGCATGACGGAAGTCTGCGTACAGGATGGAGAAGCTGATGAATTGGTCTTCGTAAATAACAGCACGGCCGAAGATGCCAACTATATATACATCCTGACCAACGAAGACAATGAGGTCATCCTGCCTTTATTTGGCGATCGTATCGATTTTGATGTGGACCTCATCACTGGTGTCAACCGGGTATGGGGCCTCTCCTACACGGGTGACTTCGACCTTTCAACTGGTCAGGATATCACCTCTACCAGCTTGTCGGATGGATGCTTTAGCTTGTCTTCGACTTTTGTTACCATCGTTAAGTCGCGGGTTATCGGCGGGGAGATCAGCCTGCCCGACAGCTCCCTAACGGCTCAGATATGCCCGGAAGGACAAGCGGATACCCTTTCGTTTATCACTTCGGGTTCCAGCACAGGCTCCTACGCCTATATCGCCACTACCACCGACGGACGAATCGTAGAGGTATCAACGGATACCTTTCTGGCTATCGGGACCATTGCCGTTGATTCACTCAATGTATACGGGCTCGCCTATTCCGGGGAGCTTCAGGCTACCGAAGGACAATTTATTTCGGATGGCGCGCTTTCCGATGCTTGCTTTACGCTTTCGCAAAATACAGTACTCGTAACTGCAGTACGTCCAAACACCGGAGCTATCACCCTGGAAGGTGGATCAACGGATACCTTGCTTTGCCCCGAAGGTATGGGCACTGCCCTGCCCGTATCGGCTCCGGATGCCTCAGGAGGTACGACCGTTTCTATTTTAACGGATACGGCGGGGATTATCATCGATATCCAGGAAGGACTGGATTTTGCACTGCCTTCCGATTTGGAACAAGGAAGTTATCAACTGTGGGCTGCTACCTATACCGGCACCCTGACCCTGGAAACGGGCCAGTCGCTCGCCGAAAATCCAATCTCTAACGATTGCTTTGCCCTCAGCATGCAGGGGATCACGATCCGCTGGGAAGCGCCTTTTGCCGGTGACCTATCCTTTGCCGACGGAAGTGATTCGGCCGTATTTTGTTCCCAAAATGGCCTTGCCGACAGCCTTAGCTGGTCCGTATCGGAATCAGCGGGCGGCGCACTAACCTACTTACTAACCGATACGACCAACCAGATTGTAGCCGTCTCCGGTAATGCATCTATGGATGCTGACACCCTCACTCCGGGATCTTACCGAATCCACGCGCTGGCCTATACTGGCGACCTCACCGCATTACCCGGCCAGGACGCCACTACTGCCGCTCTTTCGGACGAGTGTTTCCAGTTGGGTACTAATTTCCTGACCCTGGATGCTATTCAACCTGCCGGCGGCACCGTTAGCTTATCAGAGGGCGGAGCTGTCTTCTGCAGCGGCGATGGCATACCGGATATTCTGAAGTTCGCCGCCACGGGAGCAGCACCACAGGCCGATTACATCTTCCTGGTCACCGATACAGCCGATGCTTTTCTGTTCGACCTGGGTGATAGTACCAGTTTTGACTTCGAGACCCAACTTGGTGGAAATATGAAGGTTTGGGGATTGTCGTACACCGGTAACCTGACAGTCCAGGAAGGAGACACCGTGACCGATACCAGCCTCTCTGATGACTGCTTTAGCCTCTCGGACAATGCCGTGTTGGTAGAACGCCAGGAAGTGGACGGCGGAACGGTACGCACCGATGACGGTCGCACCACCGCTTTTGTTTGCTCAGGTGACGGCAATCCGGATGAATTAACCTTTGTGAATGATGGCGAAAGTGTCGGTTCCGATTACCTGTACGTAGTTACCACCGATGGTGATCTGGTGGTTGCCACTCTGAGTGGAAATATTCAAGACTTTGAAAATACGGGCTTTAGTGAGCTCCGTGTATACGGTGTTTCCTATGCGGGTAATTTATCCGCTTCCATTAGCGGCAACATTCGGGACATTGTTTTCTCGGATGGTTGCTACGAACTGTCGGATAACTTTGTCACCGTCGTTCGTGACCAACCCAGCGGAAGCCGCATATCCAATCTGGCCGGTGAATCGGAGGTTATCTTCTGTCCCGGACCCGACGGAGATACGCTGAACCTCTTTCAGACCAGCACCTCTGCTGCTGGTTATGTATACCTGCTGATGGATACCGACAGTACGCTGTTGCAGATCATTGATGGGGATGCGCTGGACATGACGCCACTGGCGGAGGGCGATTACCTATTGGTTGGTGTTTCCTATACCGGCCAATTGCTGATCAATGAAGGAGATACTATTGATCCTGCCTCAACGACCTTCAGCGATAATTGCTTTGTGGTCAGTGACAATGTCATGACCCTGCGCAAAGGAGGGCAAGTCGACGGAGGCATGCTGATGACCTCCGCTGGTGACCTGACCTTCTACACCTGTCCGGGGGATACCATTGGTGATGCGGTGGTTGTGCTGACACCAAGCGATACCCTGGCTGCCGAATACCGACTGATCATTACCGACGAAAACGACCGGATTGAATTCCCGGATGTCGAAAATCCGGTAATTGACTTCAACCGGGCCGACCCCGGCATTTATCGGGTGTACGGGGTTAGCTTTACCGGAAACTTCATCCCGCAATTTAACCAGGAACTCTTTGGTGGAGACATTTCCTCGGAGTGTTACGAGCCATCTGGCAATTTCATTGAGGTATTCAACTTCACGCCTGCCAGTAGCCTGGTCAGTACTTCCGATGGTCTCACGGAAGTCGCTGCTCAGGGCAATGCATCCATCGACTTCTCGCAGCAAGGGGCGACGCCGCTCCTACCCTACCGTTACTTACTGACCGACACCGACAATACGGTCATTCAGGTGATTGAGGATAGTACGCTGGTTACCGATACCCTGGCGGAAGGGTCGTACCGGGTTTGGGGACTCAATTACACCGGCAGCCTTTTGGCGGAAGCCGGGACCCAGGCCGATGCCGACCTGCTGGCCGAAAATTGCTTTATTCTTTCCGATAACTTTGTCAGCCTGACCGTAGGCAATCCGGTGCCCGGAGCCGCACAATCAGCGGTGGTCACCAACCGCCACTTGCGCTTGTCGCCCAACCCGGCCGCCGACCATTTGCAGCTGCAGTTCGATCTGGAGCAGGCTGATCTTTCCAAAGATGTACGCCTGCAGGTAATTGACCTGACCGGTTCGGTTGTAATTGACCGCGAAGTAGGCGTAGTTCTCGGAAATAACCGTCTGAATGTGTCCATTGACAAGCTGGAGCAGGGCATGTACCTGATTCGACTGACTAATGGAAAAACCATTCACCAGGGACGTTTCCTAAAGACACACCCCTGATAGGGATTCTGCCCATAAAAAAAGGCTCATTCCAGATGGAATGGGCCTTTTTTTATATGGGGTTGAGGCCGGGCTATTTGCTAAATATACCGACAACGAAGTGGTTTGGGACTCCAAACCACTTCGAGTCGAGTATATACTCGCGTGAAAAGGTTTGGCAAAGCCCAAACCTTTTCGGAAGCGGTATAAACGTGAGGTTGGGCACAAACTATTTCTTAAAGAGAGGATACCTAAGCCCCAACCTCACGGTAATAGGTCTAGGGTCTAGTCTTACTACCTACTACCAAATACCCAGCAAAAAAAACCGGCTGCATTCCAAGGGAAAGCAGCCGGACGTGTGTGTTCAGGATAGTGCTGAAAGTCAGCGAGTTAGTTGCTAATGCGCTTACGCTCTTTGATCCGGGATTTCTTTCCTACCAGATCCCGCAGATAATACAACTTGGCACGACGTACTTTACCGCGCTTCAGAAGCTTAATTTCCGTGATATTGGGAGAGGTCATAGGAAAGATACGCTCTACACCGATGCCGTTTGATACTTTGCGTACCGTGAACGTGCGGGTAGAACCTTCGCCTTTGATTTGGATGACGTTGCCGCGGAAATCCTGAATCCGCTGCTTGTCACCCTCCACAATTCTATAGCTGACTACAATATTATCGCCGGGACGGAAAGCCGGAAAGTCTTTCTTTTCTGACAGTTGCTCGTGGACAAAATTAATTGCATCCATCATTCTATGGTTTAAAATGTGACTCTTCTTTTATTAGCCGTGCAAAGGTAAGTCTTTTTCCGTAAAAAACCCAAAACAGCTTTAAGAAACCTGAGGTCGGGGCTGATCTGGTTGCTATACCGACAACCAAGTGGTTTAGAGCGTGTTTGGGATTTATCCTTTGGACTGCAAATGTCTATTATACCGACAACGAAGTGGTTTTGCTCCGCAGTACTTCGTGCTGGGAATCCAAACCACTTCGAGTCGAGTATATACTCGCGTGAAAAGGTTGGGCAAAGCCCAAAACTTTTCGAAAGCGGTATAAATAACTGATTTGTCACCACCTCCAGTTAAAATTAGCGAATCAAGGTCGCGAACTGCTT
>JASBTH010000535.1 GCA_030148525.1 Saprospiraceae bacterium
GATCATCCGACGGGTTTGCTCCACGTACTTGATCAAAGCTTCGCGCGGGACTGCTGTTATCTGGAACTCCCGGGGCCGATCCCGCATGTAACCAGTCTTACCAATACCCGCTCCAATAAAGTGGTTTAAATTGCCCACCAGATGAAAACAAAGGTTTCCGGCGCTATTATTGATCTCTCCGGCTTGGCTCCACAGAGTCTCCTCATTGGGGTAGGACTCAATTTCTTGTCTGAGCCGACGCAAACCCCGGTCAAAGTGGGTTATCAAATCGTCCTGTATAGCCATTTTTACGGGACAAAATACGTGAAAAAATCAGGTTTGAGGTGTGAGGTGTGAGGTTTTAGGTAGGTCATAGGATCCTCAGACCCCAAACCTCAAACCTCAAACTACATACCTTTCCAAAAAAGTTTTTATTTTTGCGACGCTTTACCGAATTGGCCTATAAAAAGCTAAAGTAGAACAATGGCAAAACGCAAGAAGAATAAGCAGTCAGAAGAGGTGTTGGTTGATATCGTGGAGGTACGCGACCAGGCCCAGTCATTTATGGATCGCAACCAAAAAACCATTTTCGGGGCTTTGGTAGCGGTGGTTGTCGTCATCGGTGGGTTTCTGGCCTATAAGAACTTATACCAGAAGCCGCTCCAGCAAGAAGCGGTAGATCAAATGTTTCGTGCTCAACGTCAGTTTGAGCAGGACTCCTTCGCCCTGGCTCTAACCAACCCAGGCGGCGGTTACCTCGGTTTCCTCGATATTATCGACAACTACAAGGGGACAAAAGCTGCCAACTTGTCCAAGTACTACGTGGGTATCTCGTATCTGCACCTGGGTAAATTCGAAGCGGCAGTCAGCTACCTGAGCGACTTCAATCCTGCCGGAGATATTTCACCCATCATGAAAAACGGGGCACTGGGCGATGCGCACGCTGAATTGGGCAATATGGGTAAAGCTAAATCCTTCTACCGCAAGGCCGCCAACTCTGATAACGAGGCACTAACGCCTTATTACCTCAAGAAACTCGGTATGTTGCTGGAAAGTGAAGGTGATTTGGCTGGTGCCAAAAAACTGTACGAAGAGGTAAAAACTAAGTACCCCACCTCTACGTCTGGTCGTGATATTGAGAAATACATCGCACGGGTAGACGAGTGATACCCAGGTGTTAGGTTTGAGGTTTGAGGTGTGAGGTGGCCTCAAACCTAACCCCAAACCTAACCTCAAACCCCATACCTCAAACCTCAAACCTGATATCCATGGCCAGTAGCCTGAAAAACTTATCCGCCTACGACGATTCCAATATTCCAGACGGAAACGGAAAAGCTTTCGGCATTGTCGTTTCCGAATGGAACCGTGATATTACTCATGCCCTGTACGAAGGCTGTGTGGAAACGCTGGAAAAGCACGGTGTATCAACGAATGATATGCACGTTATTCAGGTTCCGGGCTCCTTTGAGCTCCCGGCCGGTGCCAAGTTGGTAGCTGGCTACCACAAACTCGACGCCGTCATTTGTCTGGGGTGTGTGATCAAAGGGGAAACCAAGCACGACGAATACATCAACCAGGCGGTTGCTACAGGGCTGACCAACCTGGGACTCGCGTCGGGTATCCCCATGATCTTCGGCGTTCTGACTCCTAATACAGAAGAACAAGCCAGGGACCGGGCTGGCGGTAAGCACGGTAATAAGGGAGTGGAGGCAGCTGTCACGGCACTGCGCATGGCCGATTTGCGTAAGGAACTAAAGCAGAGTAAATCGTCGATTGGGTTTGGTCATTAACTACGCCTTGACTACCTTCCGGAAAGCTGCCCAGATACAGAACCTAAGGTAGCTCTCCTATACCTGACCAAATTGCCTAAACCAATCAGTATGCAAATCACGACCATTGAAACCGGCTTTTTCAAACTGGACGGAGGTGCTATGTTCGGGGTTGTGCCCCGCCAACTATGGGAACGCAAGAATCCACCAGACACAAATAATATGTGTACCTGGTCTATGCGCTGCCTGCTGATACGTACTGATAATCGCATCATTCTGATAGATACTGGCCTTGGTAATAAGCAGGATGAGAAATTTCGCAAGCACTTCGAACCGCATGGCACCGATACACTGATAGGTTCTCTGGCTAATTTAGAGCTGGAGCCCGGTGATATCACCGATGTCCTGCTGACACATCTCCATTTCGACCACGTAGGTGGTGCGGTTCGCCGCGATGAGAGTGGCGATTTGGTGCCCACCTTCCCCAATGCGACCTATTGGACCAACGAACGACACTGGAAGTGGGCCCTGGACCCTAACCCACGGGAGGCTGCCTCCTTCCTGAAGGAAAATCTGTTACCCCTGCAGGAACACAAGGTCTTGGAATTTATCGACGTTTCCGATAAAGATGTGAACTGGCTACCCGGTATTGACCTGCGTTTTTTATACGGCCATACCGAAGCCATGATGATGCCCATCATTACCAATGGCGATAAGCGCATGATCTATTGCGCCGACCTGCTGCCTTCGTCTTATCATATTGGCTTACCGTGGGTGATGAGCTTCGATGTACGGCCCCTCCATACCATGAGTGAGAAGAAACGAATCCTGAACGAGGCAATAGACCACGGGGATTTGCTCGTATTCGAACACGACCCCCATGTGCAAAGCGGTGTCCTGGGTAAAGATGAGAAAGGGCGGATCGGACTGGAACAGGAAGTGGATCTGCGCGATTTCTTTAATTATTAGGCTTTCGCCAAAAAAGGTTCAAGGTTCAAGGTTCAAGGTTTTTAAAGTTTTTGTGCCAACAGCCCATGGATTTGT
>JASBTH010000538.1 GCA_030148525.1 Saprospiraceae bacterium
TCTCCAAGGTCGAACTGACCGGATTTCCGGAAGAAGAAATTGAGATTGCCTTTCGCGAACGCGATTTGCGAGCTTACAACCTAACCTTCGCCCAGGCCGCTGCCGCCGTGCGCAATGCCAACATTGAAATCACCGGTGGTACGGTAAAAGGAGACGAAGAAGAGCTATTGGTCCGCGCCAACAATAAAGCCTACTATGCTGATGGCTTACGGGATATCATCGTCAAAAAAAATACCGAAGGAGCCGTGGTTCGCCTGCATCAGGTCGCAGACATTAAAGACCAATGGTCGGAAAGTAACCCCAGCCGGTCTTTTGTGAACGGCCAACCCGCGGTCATCGTAAACGTACAGAACACCCTGGAGGAAGATATGCTCTCCATCGTGGAGATGACTAAAAGCTATATCGAAACCTTTAATGAACAGGAAGAGGTGGTGAAAGCAACCATTATCGATGACTCCTCCATCACCCTGAACCAACGGATAGGACTGTTGACCGAAAATGGCATTCTCGGTTTTTGTATCGTAATCATCCTGTTGGCCATGTTCCTCCATTGGCGATTGGCCTTCTGGGTAGCTCTTGCCATTCCGATCTCCTTTGGAGGGATGTTCATCTGTGCCAGTTTGCTGGGCGTTACGATAAATGTCATTTCCCTTTTCGGAATGATCCTGGTGATCGGTATCCTGGTGGACGACGGAATTGTGATCGGGGAAAGTATCTATCAGAATTACGAGAAGGGGTACCCGCCGGTCAAGGCGGCGATCGAGGGGACGATGAAGGTACTCCCCGCTGTATTTACTGCCATCCTCACTACTGTTATCGCTTTTTCAACCTTCTTTTTTATCGACGGCCAGCTAGGTGATTTCTTTCTGGAAATGGCCATCGTAGTCATTTTCTCGCTCATATTTTCCCTGGTGGAAGGAGCCTTCATATTGCCCACACACGTGGCGCATTCCAAAGCGTTGAGTCCCGACCGTAAGCCGAACAAGGTCCAGGAAGCTCTGGAAAGCGGCTTCAATTGGCTACGCCGAAAAACCTACGAGCCGACCTTGCGATTTGCCATGCACAATAAATTTCTGACGGTGGCCTTCTTTATTGGTCTGCTGGTCACGACTTTCGGAGCCATCGCGGGAGGCATTATTGGCGGCACCTTCTTTCCCATTATCGAGCGGGATAGCTTTACCATCAACTTACAGATGCCGGCCGGCACCCGCGAACAAATCACTACTAAATGGCTCGACCATATCGAAGAGGCCGCACAGGAGGCCAACGAAGAGCTTAGCGAACGCTTTTTCAATAACGAGAAGGAAGCTATCCTGCGGATTGAGAAAAACCTGGGCCCCTCCACCTATCAGGGCAATCTCACCATTGCCATCCTCGACGGGGAAAACCGGGATTCTATGAGGGTGCGCGACGTAGTAAATACCGTCCGCCGGATTACCGGCCCCATTCCCCAGGCTGAAGTGGTCACCTACGGTGGCTCCGGTACCTTCGGTAAACCCATTTCCGTTTCCCTGGTCGGGGATGACTACGCGGCCCTGGACAAAGCTACCGAAGCCGTAAAATCCGAAATGACCCAATTGACTGAATTGACTGATGTAGTCGACAACAATCAGGAAGGCCTGCGGGAGATCAATGTAGACTTAAATGAAAAGGGGCGCTTCCTCGGATTAAACTTGCAGGAAGTTTTGGCACAAGTACGTAGCGGCTTTTTCGGTAATGAGGCCCAACGTTTACAGCGCGGCCGGGATGAGGTACGTATCTGGGTACGGTATAATGAAGAGAACCGATCCGATATCACCGAACTCCAGCAAATGCGCATCCGCTTTGCCGACGGCCGGGAGTTCCCACTGGGGGAGATCGCCGACCTGGAGATTGAGCGGGGAGTAATCAGCATTAACCACATCGATGGTAAACGAGAGATAAAAGTGGAGGCCGATATCGCCAACGATGAAGTCTCGGTCAGTGATATTACTGCCAGCTTGAAAGAAGAGATTATTCCGGAAATTCTGGCAGACTATCCGACCGTTACCGCCTTATACGAAGGCCAGAACCGACAACAACAGAAGTCGGTTGAATCCATCCAAAAAGTAGGCATTGTGATCCTGGGGCTCATGTTCTTTTCCATCGCCCTTACTTTCCGGTCTGTCAGCCAGTCACTCGTGGTCTTTTTACTCATTCCCTTTAGCATGATCGGGGTGGGCTGGGGCCACTTCGTGATGGGCGCTCCCATCAGCTTGTTCTCTATCCTGGGGGTTATTGCCCTGATCGGCGTCTTGGTGAATGACTCTCTGGTGCTGGTCACCACGTATAATTCATACCTGGAAGAAGGTAACGGTCAGATGGAGTCCATCTTTCTGGCGGGTTCATCCCGTTTCCGGCCGGTTATCCTAACCACGTTCACCACTTTTGCGGGCCTGGCCCCCTTACTGTTTGAAAAATCACTGCAGGCTCAGTTCCTGATACCCATGGCTATTTCCGTTTCCTATGGTCTCCTCGCAGTGACGGTGGTCAACTTATTGCTGTTACCGGTATTCCTGATCGTAACCAACCGTTTCAAGGTGTACGCCTCCTATTTGTGGAATGGCATCCGCCCGGCCAACGAAGAGGTAGAGGCTGCTATCCGGCGCGACACCGGATACGAATATTTGTGGTATGCTTTCTTTGCAGTGGTCGGAATTGCGCTGGCCTTCGCCTTCTTTGGCCGCCAAATTGTTGAATTCATAACGTAAGACAACGCCCAATAAGTTGATTGACTACCTCAAAAAGCTGTTCCTGATCAAATTGCGGTTTGCCGCCTCCGGGCTGGTGGCTACCGGTATCGACTATATACTGTACATGGTACTGGTGACCCATTTTCTGGAACCGGTACCCGCCAATGTAGTGTCTTATTCCCTGGCCGTAGTGGCGAACTTTATGATGCAGAAGCGTTTTGTCTTCAAGTTGCAAGGATCAGCTTCCGGAGCCTTCTTCTGGTCGATCGCCGCCTCAGCAGTAGGGTTGCTCATTAGCACGGGGATCATCTATTGGCTCAATCTGTATCCTTTTTTTGCCGAAAGGCAGTACCTGACCAAGATCCTGGCCACCGGCCTGATCTTCTTTTACAATTTTTACACCAAGCGATTCATTTTCGAACGACGTCTGTTCGAGGTGGATTAAAATGCGTATCGCTATGACCGCGTACCGACTGATCATTCTTTTGACACTTTGTATCGGCGCCTTTCCCTCCGTGGCGCAACAACCTCTTTCCCTGTCCGATGCCATCCAGATCGGACTGGAAAACAGCTATCAGATCCGAATTGCCGAAACCAACCGGGAGATCGCGGAGAACAGCAACGATTGGGCTGTTGCGGGCCGATACCCAGCCATCAGTCTCACCCTGAACAATCAGAATGGATATCGCAACATCAATAACCCGATTTCATTTATTCCCGAGCTGTATTCCTTCAGTACCGGTTTTACGCCGGGAGCCAACGCCAGTCTTACCCTGTTCGACGGGTATCGGGTACGCTATAATAAAGAACGACTGGAACAGGAGGCTCTCCAAAGCGAACAACAGATCGCTCTGGCCGTAGAGTCGACCATTCAGCAGGTGATCAATGCCTATTACCAGGCACTGGTACAACAAGAACAGGTCGATGTTCTGGAAGAAGTGCTGGAACTCTCCCGCGACCGCATAGCCTATCAGAAAGCACAACAGGAATTTGGCCAGGCCGGAACTTTTGATTTTCTGCAGACCCAGGATGCCTACCTCAATGACTCCACCAATTATCTGCTGCAAAAAAACAACCTCGACGTCGCCCTGCGTACCCTGAAACAAGCTATGGGCGTGGATGACCCCACCGTTTCCTTTCGACTGACCGGTGAATTGGATATTCCTGCGGCCCGTTATGAATTAGGTGGCTTACGCCAAAAAATGCTGGCAGCCAACAAACAACTGCAGGATGCCTACATCACCCGGGAATTAGCACAGACCAACCGGGATATCACCCAGGCAAATCGATACCCACGAGTAGCCTTGAACACCACGGCCAATTACGATTGGAGTATTTCCTCGGGACAGGGAACCACCTCCAATGGAGAAATTCGTGAGATTCAGGCACTGGCCTCAAGAACCGTCAATGTGGGGCTAAATTTCAGCGTAAATTATACCCTGTTCGATTGGGGGGTACGAAATATAAACGAGC
>JASBTH010000553.1 GCA_030148525.1 Saprospiraceae bacterium
GCCACCATCCGGGAGCGCGTTCGGACGTACAAGGAAGAGCTCCGGCAAAGCGTCGTCAAAAAGTACGAGCGCCTGGAAGAGATGGGCTACGAAGATTATACGTCTTCCTAAGGTACCAGACCAAAGATTCTAGATAGAAGAAAAAGACAGGCAGTCTAATCTTCTATCTAGAATCTATTATCTAACAGGCCGGCAGGCCGATCTTGTTACTTATTAACTTTCAGGTTGAACTCCACTCTCCGGTTCAACCGACGGCCTTCGGCAGTATCATTGGTGGCGATCGGACGGGTTTCTCCGTAGCCGGTGTAATCCATACGACCGGGCTCCACCCCGTGGATCAGCAGGTACTGGAAACAGGATTTAGCACGTTCTTCCGATAAGATCTGATTCAGGCGGCCGTCGCCGACACCATCCGTATGGCCGATGATGGTCAGTTTATAGCCGGGGTAGCGATTCATGATGGCTGCGATCTGATCCAGTACTTCGTTTGACTCGCTGCGCAGATTAGCAGTGTTGGGGTTAAAGCGAACGGCCCGCATGGCGTACTCGAGGGTCTCCCGGTCTTCCTCCTTAATTTCGGGGCAACCCTTGTTTGTCGCCGGGCCTGCCTGTTCGGGACAGGCGTCCTCCACATCGGCAACGCCGTCCCCATCACTATCCGGACAACCATCGAGAGCGCCGAACTGATCGGGGCAGGCATCCTGAGAATCCCGTACTCCATCGCCGTCACTATCAGGACAACCATTTACGGGGCCTGACAGATCAGGGCAGGCATCCTGGTTGTCGGGCACGCCATCATTATCGCTATCGATTTCAGGACAACCGTTCACTGATCCGTATTCATCGGGGCAGTCGTCTTCGGAATCGGGCACGCCATCACCATCGCCATCGGGCTGAGGACAACCGCGACGAGAGATCGTGCCGGCTACTTCGGGACACTCGTCATCCAGATCGGCCAAACCGTCATTATCCGTATCGGGACAGCCATCCAGCGTACCGTATTGGTCGGGACACCGGTCTGATTGGTCCGCAACTCCGTCACCATCGGTATCCGGGCACCCCATGTAGGCGGATTCTCCTGCTACTTCCGGACAGAGGTCGACACTATCAGGTACACTATCGCCGTCACTATCGGGACAGCCATTGGCAGATTCCGGGCCGGCCACTTCGGGACAGTCATCATCTTTATCCAGGATGCCGTCTTCATCTGTATCCGGACAGCCGCCAGTTTCCTCGGTACCGGGTGCTTCCGGGCAATCATCCGACAGGTCCGGTACCCCATCACCATCCGTATCAGGACAGCCCTTCAAAATGGCCGGTCCTTTTTCGTTGGGACACAAATCCTCTTCATCCGGGATACCATCTTCATCAGAATCTAATTTCTTATCGCCCAGGCGGTAAGTCAGTCCGATTCCCGCTTGCATATTGGACCGGTTGTCGATGGAGGACACCCGATACTCTCCATGCACGGATAAATAACTAGCCGTGCCAATGCGAATATCGAGGCCTACCCCGACGGGAAACTGACTGTAATTATCACCACCAGATTCCAGTACGTAACCGCCTCCCCCAAAGAGAAAAGGCACCAGGATATTTTGTGGTTCGTAGTACTGAACACGAAGGATGCCATCTAAGCTGAAGGTGTTGCGTTTATTCAGGTCTTCCGGCACACTAGCCTGAGCAAACTTTAGCGGTACCCCAATACTGAGGTATTTACCAAAATTGCGGCGGAAGGAGATCTCCAGACCATTTGTGATATCCAGGGAGTCGAGATCATTAGGGTTGCCGTGATCAATAAACAGGACCTTGGCGCCGACAAAACTCTTACCGATTTCCTGTGCGTTAAGTGACGTGATGGTTAGTAAACCCACCAGCAGGAGCAGATGCTTTTTCATGGAATTTTACGTGTTAGTATATAGAGTCCGGGGTACCAATTCAGGGTACCGGTTTTCTTGGGCACAATTTGTATCAGGAATCTCTGAGTGGTCTACAGGTCACGGCACAACGGCCGTGCAATTGCTTACTACGTGTTCGATGTAATTACATCGTTTTCATGCTTATACGTGTAAATGGTAGGGAAAGGTTTCACTTTTCGCCTACACCTTGTAGTTATTGGGAGTACTATAAGGGGAAATGGACCTCTCAGGCGTGCAATATACCGAATAATTACTGAAAACACCCGTTAGTAAAGAATCAAATACCACTTCGTAGCCAAATCGGCTTCTTTTTGCCGTAAGGCAATCCAAACAGCTCTCCTGGCATAGGCCGGCCAATGTAGGTGGGTATCGCCGCTCTGGTCCGGGCCACCAACCCCGGTATGAGCCGCAGTCAGGTATTACAGCAACTACGGGAAACAAGTCAGTTCTACCCAAGTCGCGACGGCAATTTCGGCTACGGTAAGATCGATGCCCTCGAAGCCATGCAGGGAGGGAGTTAGCGTGGTGCGTGATCCTCTGGATCGCGATTTTGGCTTTTGAAAAAGACTCAAGCGACCGTAGCGAAAAAAGGGACTTAGAGATGGTATTAACCACTCTAAGTCCCTTTTACTTTTGTGATGATTGGGGATTCAGAACTAATCACATAAGCAACCGACCTCACACCTCACACCTCACACCTCACACCTCAAACCTCAAACCTCATACCTCAAACCTCACACCTCACACCTGGGTAGGTTATCCAAACAAATTATCGTACTCATTACTCCCCTTCCCTTCCTGAGAGCGGGTTTGCTTTTCGGGACGATCAATACCTTCGTTGAGGTCGAGCGAGTCGGAGGGCCTTTCCTGACCACTATTGAGCAGCATGAAGGTGCTGTCCTTTTCCCATTTCTCCAGCATCTTAAGCCCTTCCTCTTCGAAGATGCCGTTTTGGAGGTCGATGGAATCCATAAAGCTGGCCGACATTTCCATGAAGCGTTCCATTTCGCCTACCTTATCGGCTACATCGTCGGCAACGGCTTCCATGGCCATATCGAACATGGCACGCTTGTCGGGATCACCACTGATCACACTCATAGCTGATTTCATGGCAGAGTGGGACGTGCGAATGGCTTTGCGCTCCTGCTCTTTGAGCTTCACCTGGTCCTTGGTGTCCTCCAGGAGAATCTCGGAATTGGTGTGCATCTTATTCAGGATGCGGTAGAGCACCTCCATCTTATTCAGGAGTTGCTGGTATTTGGCATTACTTTCCTTGAGGCGGGCGGCTTTGCGGGAGGAGAGCAACATTTGCTTTTCCTTACCGGCATCGCGGGCGGCAGCGGCCAACTTCATATTTTTCTCGATCTCCTGCCCATTGTCTTCCATCAGGGTTTGCAGCTTGCGCATTTGCCCGCGTATGGCGCCGATCTGCTTTCGCATCTTCTGGAGATTATCCTCCAGGTCATCTACGTAATTCTTCAATACGCCAATGGGATCGATGGTAACAAACCAGCTTGTCAGGCGGCGCATTACGCTCTTATACATGTACCAAATCAGGTTGCGCATCTTGGGGTCGAGAACCATATAGAGGATGACACCGATCACCAGCAGGATACCGGCCAGGTACAGTACATTTTGGGCCAGGGCGATCAGGGCCGGCAGAAAAGTGACCAGTAAGTACCCGGCTCCGGCCAGAATGGCAATGAGGAAGATAGCACCGGTTACCCCTTCCGGGCGTTTCCAGAATGATTTTTTCTTGGCGTCGGGAAATTGAACGTTATCAGCCATAGTGCGTGTGTTTCTTTTGGTGGTTTGTGAGGATAGCGTAGATGCGCGGGCTATTCCGGAATGAAAGATTCGATATTTTCGATATCGCGATCGATCTCATTGGTAATACTCTGCAGGGTGCGCTCGAACCCGTCTTTGGTGGTTTCGATCTTGTCCTGAGCCGATTGGATGAGGTCATCCTGTTGGTCGATGGTCTGTTGGCTTTTCTCGATCTTCGCCTCCAGTTGTTCGATCTTCTTTTTATAGTCCTCAATCTGTTGGCGAAGTTTTTCCACTTCGGAGCGCTTACCTTCAACCCGTTGTTTGACCTGCTTTTGCAGGGCAGCATCAAATTGCACCTTTTCGTTAGCGAGAATCTTCTTATAGTGGTCGGCCGTTTTCAGGAGCTTCTCGCGCGTTAGCCCAACGGTGGTGGCGGTAGCGTAGGCCGATCGGTAGGCTGTTTCTTCTGTCATATCCATTTCCTGCAGGGCCTGTAGTGCTTGTTTGAACTCCAGATAATCAAAACCAGGTAAATTATTCTTGTCCAGGGCCTTTATCAGAAAGTTGACACTTTTCTCGTCCAGTCCGTGGTGTGGTCCGAATATACTCTTTAAGCTTTTCGACATAGTTCTTGGTACGTGATTTAGAGTGCCGGCATACAGGTTGCACTACCTCGTATGGAACGGCAAACGACAATACACAAAATAACATAAAATGGAGAAAAGGGGACGGCTATATTCGATTTTCCTGGATGATTATTAGATCGAAGGTCATTTCTACTGGATTAGTTCCCAATAGCTGAAACCATCGCTGTTCTTGTGTACCTGTATGCGCACCCCGATCCGCTCCTTCAGTGCAGGTACGTGACTGATCACGCCGATAGTCTTACCGGTGGATTGCAGGTTTTCCAGCGTGGAGATGGCCAGGTCGAGGCTGTTCTCATCCAGTGTACCAAAACCCTCGTCAATAAACAGGGAGGAAATTTGTACCTGCCTGCCTGCCAGATCGGATAGTCCCAGGGCCAGGGCCAGGCTCACCAGAAAGCGCTCACCCCCCGACAAGGTGCGCATGGAACGCGTATTATTTGCCTGGAACGTATCGACAATGTCCAGCTCCAGCTCCTCCCCCACCCGCTTGCGAATGAGGTAGCGCCCATTGAGGGCCTGCAGGTGGTGGTTGGCCAGATGACTCAGCTTTTCCAGGGTTAACCCCTGGGCGAAGGCCCGAAATTTCTTCCCGTCGGCCGAACCAATGATGTCGTTCAGCTTAGCCCAACGCTCGAATTCAGCCCGTTTTTGGTCGATCTTTTCGGTGAGTTCCCCGGCCTTTTTACGCTGGGTGGCGTCGTTAGCCAGACGTTCCTGAACGCGCCCCTGTACCTGCTGGGCCTCATCGTAAGCTTCCTGGATGGCTTCCAGCTTTCCGTTTACTGTTGCCAAGTCGGGAGCTTCCTTCAGTTGTTTTTGTAAGTCTTGGCGCTCGGTCTCCCGCTCTTTTTGCAGTCGCTTAACCTCGGCCTCCCGCTGAACCAGTTCCTGTTGTATTTTTTCAATCTGCGCTTCTTCCTCCCGGGATAGTAAAACCGCCTCGATCTCAGCCAGGGTGGGCAGATTCAGGACCTTACCTTCGGCAAGCACTGCCTGCTCCTGATCGGCCAATTGCTGAGCGATGGTCTTTAGTTGTGTTTTCTGATCGGACTGACGAGTTTGCAGGCGCTCAACCTCTAACGTCTGTTGATCCAGTCGGGTCCGTATAGATTCGACTTTTTGTTCCAAAGACCGGATCTTCTTCTGCAGGGCATCCCGGGCCTGAGCGGGCGTTTCTCCTTCGGGTATTAAGGCGTGACGCTTGGTGCGTTGCTCTTCTATCCATTTATTTATTTCCTCCAGTTCCTCTTGTAAAGATTGCTGATCGGTCAGGGCTTGCTCCAGATTGCGATTTGTTTCTTCCAGCTGCTGTTGCAAAACGGCCTGGGTCTTCTCCAGTTTTGTCCTGCGGTCCGTATACGTTCGGAAAGACTGTCGCCGGGTATTCAGTTCTGCGAGTTGTTCGGACAAATGCGCCCAATCGGGATGCAGATCGAGCTTTTTTAGTCCATCGACCAGCAGTTGCTTTTGGCGTTCTCTGGCTTCACTGGCCTCCCCGACCATCACCTCGCCCTGCCCGATACGGTCCTCCAGAATATCCGCAGCACTTTGCCGGGACTGCCGTTTTTCGCGCAGTTGCTGTAGTTGGCGCTCCAATTGATCCAGCTGCTGATTGTGCTTTTCCACCCGTTCGCGCATCTCCTGTTTGGCCGACACATCGGCGCGAAGCTGGGTAAGGGCTTTTTGGAGGTTCTCTTGCCTTTCGGCAAAAAGCATACGGCGCTCTTCCAGCTGATTCCGCAACGGGACCATACTCACCTCTAACTCTTCCAGGCGGGCGTTGGCTTGTTCCCGTTCCTGGCGCAGGCGTTCTAGTTCCTGATACTGCTTTTGCTGGCGGAAGAGCTGATCCCTGAGATCTTGCTCAAGTTCTGACAGCCTTTTTTCTGCAGCAGTAAATTCGGAGCGGGCTTCGTCCAGCATGGGCTCCCAGGTTTGATCCCGGAAGGGGTGCTCCGTGGACAGACAGACCGGGCAGGGTTCTCCCGGCTCCAATTGATTCCTGGTCTGCTCGTAGTTTACCAATTGCTGTTGTTGTTGAAGGATGCGCTCCTTATACTGCTTCTTGTGCAAGGAATCATCACGGGCATCAATGAGGTTCATCGTCGACCGTTCCAACTGTACCGCTTCACTTTCCAGGCGCTCAATGATATCGTCCAGGGCAGCCACTTTGACATTTTGCTCATCATAGGCACGCACCATTTCGGTAAGCTGCGCCACCTTATCGCCGGCGCGATGCAACTGCTCAATGTCATGCGTAAGGGCACGCACGACCGATTGGCGATCACCGGCATACTGGTTTTCCAGTAGCTCACGCAGTGCCTCCTCCTCCTGTTCTACGAGAGCGGAAGCTTTTCTTAGTTCTTCTTCGGTTTTACCAAGATCTATTCGGGCCGCCTTCTGCTTTTTGCGTAAGCCCTGCAATAATTCAGTATACTTCTTCAAGTCGGCAATAGCCTTGTCGTACACCTGCGCAGCTGACTGCAGACTGGGTAAGGATTCGTCGAGATTTCCGGTATTTGGTTGCTTCGACAACCAATCGATGACCTCCTGTAGCTCTTGTTCAAGATCAGCATGTTGCTTTTCCAGCTCCTTTTTCCCGGCTTCAAGGTTTGCTAATTGCCCTTTCTTGTCAGCCAGTTTTTGCCCCAGAGCCTTCTGCCGATCCCGCCGATCTTTCAAACCGGCATCCAGGCGGGTGACTTCTTCCCAACGCGGGATAGCCTCGGCCTCTTCCTTTTTGGCGGAAGCCACCTTCTCAGCCTGATCTTTATGCTCCTGCTGCAGAGTAGCCAGTGTGTTTTTGGCGGAAGCCAACTCCCCTGCCAGTTCGTCCAGTAGCGCAGTGCGCGTTTCCCGGTTAGCTTGTAATTCAGCTAATTTCTCCCAGGCGGCCCGCACCGGATGGGCCTTGCGAGACTGTTGCAGGCGATTAAAATCGGATTGTTTAGCGGTACGGGTGGCTGCCAGTTCTTCGGCCTCGGCGGCTCCCTGCGCGAGCCGGTCCTCCAGTACGGATAATCGTTGGTATGCTTCCGCAAAAACCTGCAGGGTTTTGCGCTCTTTGGCCAACTTCTTCACCTCCTTTTGAGCTTCCTCCAGTTGTCGGCCTAAGGCCGCTTGCTCCTCTTCCGAAAGCAGTGCCAAGCCCTGTAGTTGCTGTTCTGATTGAGCCAATTCCGTTTCCGCCAGTTTAAATCGCTGATAGGCACTGACTGATAATTGCGAATACGTCTCGGTGCCGGTAATGCGTTCCAACAGATCGGATCGCTCGCGGGCATCAGCGTCGAGAAAGGCCGCAAAATCACCCTGTGCCAGAAGAACTGAGCGGCGAAACCGCTCGTAATCCAGGCCCGTAATATCCTCGATGGCCTGCTCCGCCTCGCGGATCTTCTCGGCAATGATCTCGAACTCCCCCGATTGGGGATCCTGTCGGCTCACTTCCCGCTTAGGTCCCTGGAAGTTGCCATCCATCTGGCCACGGGCCCGCCAGAGTGTCCACTTGCTGCGGTACACCTGTCCCGCATGCTCGAATTCCACTTCGGCCAGCGACTCGGAAGTACCCCACGACATCACTTCCTTTACGTCCTTATGGCGCGGGACCTGGCCGTACATAGCCAGGGTAATGCCGTCGAGTAAGGTAGTTTTCCCGGCCCCGGTATCTCCCGTAATGGCAAACAGGCCCACCTGCGACAAGGGTGGCTCATCGAATTCCAGCGTCTGCCGGGTTCGTAATGAATTCAGGTTTTCTATGGTCAATCGCAGTATCCTCATGCTTCTTCCGATTCGGTGCGTTGCCAATCCATGAGCTCTTTGAAGGTGTGTACCAACTCATCCGTTTCTTTGTCTTCCAGTCCCACCGACTCACAGCGGCGACGGAAAACTTCTTCAATGTCCAGATCTTCCAGGTCGACCACCTCCTGATCGGTATCCCAGGCCTCCTTCTGACTACCTACCAGACGGATCTTCAGGAGTTCCAGGTCGGCCTCCGCTACGAGTTGTTGCAGGTGCAGATCCAGACGGGCTGGTGCCCCTTCCCGCTCGACCAGTACTTCTACCCAGGGTGTCAGGCCACGATCACCCTTGGCAGCAAAGCGTTGCAGGGCCTCCTCCACGTCGGCCAGAGTACCCTGAATGGTTTTGAGTCTGCGGAAGACCGGCAACTGCTTTACCGTGATCTCTGCCAGCTTCTTACCGTCAAAGGTGAGCAGCAATACCCCTTTGTCGTCTTTGGTTTCGCTAAAACTCAGTGGGATCAATGAACCACAGTAGCGCACGTGCTCCTGACCGCCGATGGCCTGCTGGCGGTGGATATGCCCCAGGGCTACGTAGTCGAATACCTCCGGGAAGTCGCCGACCTGAATGTTCTCCTTATCACCGATGTAGATATTGTCCTGTTTGTCGCTGGCCGCTGCTCCCTGAGCGTACAGGTGGCCGGTAGCCAGAATGGGCACATCGAGATCCCGGTACGGTTCACAAACCGCGCCGACCGCTTCGTAATGCGCTTTTATACCCTCGCGAATTTTGTCGATTCGCTGAGACCCGGTTTCGCCCGCTACACTGGTGCGCAAGTCGCGATCGCGCAGGAAAGGCACGGCAGCTACGATGGCTTCGGGTTCCCCCTGGGCATCATGCAATACAATCACTTCTTCTCCCGGATCAGTTCGTCCTGATCCCACCACGTGTACCTGCATGCTTTGCAACAGGTCGCGGGGTGCTTCCAACATGGCGGGTGAATCGTGGTTACCCCCCACGATGACTACGTGCCGACAGGTGGTTTTCCGTAAATTGGTGATAAAGTTGTAATACATGCGCCGCGCGTAGTTAGGCGGGTTGCCGATATCGAAGATGTCGCCAGCGACGATTAGCACGTCTATCTCTTCCCCGGCAATCAACTGGTGAAGCCAGTCGAGGGCAGCCTGGTGTTCGTCTTCCCGGTCGCGAAACAAAAACTTTTGGCCCAAGTGCCAGTCGGAGGTGTGGAGTACAGTCATAGATTGAATTGGTGCGAGAATGTAGGAAGGAAAACGGAAAACGGCAAACGGTAGACGGCTTACGGCTTGTATGATTTTGGATTTTGAATGTTGGATTTTGGATTCACAGGTTTCAAATCTCCTGCTTACTTCCGACCTCCGACTTCCGGTTTCTGATTTAAAGCCTCTCGCAGGGCTCTTTCTTCCATCCACCAGCCACCGTGGCGACTTTGGAACCCGACGTGCCCGCCCTGGGCTGTTTCTTCCACAAAGATGTGGTCGTGTTCGCGGGCCAGATCGTGGGGGGTGCAGGCTGGTAATAATATAGGATCGTTGATGGCATTGACCACTAATATAGGCACCCGGCTATTGGCTATGAAGTGTTGACAAGATGAGTGATAGTAGAAATCATCGACCGTCTCGTACCCCGCAACGGGAGCACTAAACCAGGTGTCGAAATCCCGCCAGGTGCGGACTTCATCAAATTTAGAGGGGGCGATGAGGCCTGGAAACTGGGCCTCTTTCGTCAAAATTTTGGCTTTCAGCTTGCGGAAAAACCGCCGTTTGTAAAAGCCATTGCCCCGCAACTCCAGTGCTTCGGCTCCTGCTTTCAGGTCACAGGGCACCGAAAAGCCGATGCCGCCTTTGATCGATGGATGAATTCCGGAGCCCTGCACGCCCAGGTACTTAAGGGTCATAGCTCCTCCCATGCTAAAGCCGGTCAGAAACACGCCGTCGTATGCTTTTTGCCGCAAGGCATGATTGACGACCAGGCTGATATCCTCCGTATCCCCGTGATGATACAGCCTGCTCGTGCGGTTAATTTCCCCGCTGCACGACCGGCAGTTCCAGGCCAGCACATCCCACCCATTTTGGGCGAAAGCCCGGGCCATTCCCCGAATGTATTTGCGATCAGTACTCCCTTCCAATCCGTGGGACAACACGACCAGCTGATCCGCACCATCACCCTGCACCCAATCGAGATCCAGGAAATCGCCGTCGGGCGTGTCGATGCGTTCCCGCGTATAGATCACTCCCGGTTCTTTTCGGAACAAGGACGGCCAAATGGTCTGCCAATGGCCATTGATTTGATACCGGGGTGATCCGGGGAAGGTGGTGGAGATGTGAGGCATCGTAATGTTTAATTTTTAATGCTTAATTTTTAATTAGGTTTGAGAATCCGTCATTAAAAATTAAAAATCGATCATTAAAAATTCATATCCCTAATTTCCGCCTTCCCCGCCCGCCGAAGTCCGTAGGAACGTAGGCGTGGCTATTTCCGACCTCCGACTTCCAAAAGTCGTTGCTCGATCTGCTTCAGCACCCGCTCATTACTGAACACATCACAGTGGCCGGCCATGGCCTCAAATTCGATCACCGCGTCAGACACGGGGTCTGTCAGCGATTTGATTACCTCATCGAAGGTTCGTGTTGCCGGATTGAGGTAGAAGTTGTCCATATCGCCCATCCAGATGTAGATTTTGTCCTGCAGTTTGGGGCCAAGGCTAGCCCAGTTGTCTTTGACCAGCAGGGTGAGGTCGTACTGCTGCCAGTGTCTGGCAATTTCCCGATTTATTTTTCCGGTTTCGGGGTCGAAGAGAGGCGCTGGTAGTCCGTCGTCGCCTTTGGGGCTGTACAGGGCATTATGGGCGCTGAACTGACCACCTGAATTAACGTAGGTATCCGAAGCACCCAGTACATTTTCGTAGCGAATGAATTCATCCATGTGAACCATGGGGTCGCCGGTGATATCACGAGCCAGAGGGTGTGGATTGCCCCATTCGTTATAAAAAGCATTTTCGTCTTCGTACACATTGATCAGTTGGTAATCCGAGAAGGCAATGGCATCCGGACTGTAGGAGAATACCCCGTTGAATACATCGGGATAGAAGAGTTGCAGGGCCAGCGACACCCAGCCACCCGTGGAACAGCCATCGACAAACCGGTAGGTGGCATCCTGGCGGCCGCGGTATTCCGCTTCGATATAAGGAATGAGTTCTTCGGTCAACATTTGGCCGTATGGGCCGTTGTTGTCGGAATCCAGTTGATAGCTATCACCGTAGGGACCTTCGCCATCCAGATACACGCATAAGACCTGGGGAGCATCTCCCGAGAGCCACCAGTTGCGAAAATCCGAACCGGGCCGGAAGTAGCGATTAAGACGGGTATAGCGGCCACCGTAACCGGCCACGTTGTACCGCACTGGATAGGTAGCATTGACATTATCAAAATAGCCACTGGGCAGTAAGAGAGATGCCTTGATAATGACATCCTTACCGTGGAAATCGGATAGCAAATCCGATCGCATGGAAATCTCCACCACGTGCTTATCGTCGATCATCGTGCGGGGTGGTACCTGCTGGTCGATGGTAAGGGATATCGACTGATCACCATCGATGGTAATCTGCTGCACCTGACTGAACAAATTTCCGGGCGCATCGATGCGCGACTCTTCGGTATCCTGATCCCACAGGGCCTG
>JASBTH010000586.1 GCA_030148525.1 Saprospiraceae bacterium
ATACCTGGCTGATTTTATGGAAGACAGGGGTATTCAATACATACGAGCGTTCTGGCCGAATAAGCACAGTGTGTACCCCGAACAATTGCCGACGAGTATGGCCCTGCAAATGCGGGCGGGTCCATCCCTGGCCGAACAAGCGGAGGCTCACCTCGCCAGGGAGGGCATGAAGCTCATTAATGTCCTTCCCTATCTTCTGGAGCAGAAGGATCAGTTTCAACTGTATCAAAAACTGGATACCCACTGGAATTTCCACGGGGCGTATGCTGCTTACGAGGCTTTTTGCAAGCTTTCGCAAAAAGAATTGGGCATGAGCCCGATTCCGAGAGACTCCTTTCGGATTGAATACATGGAAACCCAAAAAGGGGATCTGACCAAAATTATGGGGGTCGATTCCCTGGATCAATTCTCGGATCAATTGCCTAAATACATTCCCGACAGTAATATCCCCGGATTTAAGCGCCACGATCTGAAAGGTCGTGACTTCCCTACGAGTACGACCATTACGGAATGTCCGAAGGCTACGGATGATCGCACAGTTATGGTGTTCCGGGATTCGTATACGGGTACCCTGATGCCTTTCTGGTCGCGTCACTTCAGAAAGGTGATCTATATATGGGAAACCCCGGTGAATCTGGAGTTGGTGGAGCGCGAGCAGCCCGACGTGGTTATTTCGGCACCCTTGGAGCGTTTTTTTGGGGTGTTGGTGTTTTGAGGTCATTAAACGAGTCGATCAAAATCAAGCCAAGAGCTGCAGTCCCATTTTAATAGACGCTCTACTTCTCTAATATCATTAGCAAATATTCTATAGAGATAAGCGAATTCCCGTAATGAAATGGGATGATCGTATTTAAGTTTGTTATACTCTTTCTCCAGCGTTTCCCAATGGTTTGGAATATCTAAAAAAGTGGCTACTTGCGAGAGGCACTCTTGTGGCTTTTTGCGGAACCGGTCGTAGTTGATAAAGAGCAACTGCTCATCGGGAAAGAATCGTCTCCATCTTCGGATTTGCTCACTGTAAAAACCTCGGGATTGATAAGAAAAAACCCGATGCTGCAGTGGTAAGGCCTCTCTACTTCGCTCCCACTCCCATTTTAACGCTTCGGGGAAGGTTAAGGTATCCCAGGATCTTTTATACTCCATATTCCAATGAGAATAGGCCCGGGTGATCGGATTGCGCAGACAGGCTATAAGTTTAATGTTAGGATTATAATTCCAAATCCTGGGAAGTGCCGGCTCCCAATAAAGATAGATGGGAGTAGCTTCTCCAAATAGTTTTCCATATTGTAAGGGCGGGAAGGCATCATGATACACTTCGTAGGAGGTATGTGTCTGGCTGAAGTGCTCTTCGTTATCAAAAAAATGGAGTTCCTTTTGCCGGCCCATTTCGATGGAAGGATGTGCCTTCAAGTACTGGAATAAAGCAGTTGTTCCTGCTTTTTGGGCGCCAATAACAAGAAAATCGATTCGGTTCTTATTCATATTTTTCTACCAAGAAACATGGAAAGCTAGGATTTCACAGGGAATCCTTATATTACAAATTGCGTATATTTATAGGTGTTCCCTCTCCCCCTCGCGAAAAAAAATACATTTTTTTCATTTAAGTGGTGACAAATAGCTTCCAAACCACAGCTAACCTGATAAATCATGGAATCCAATCCTTTCCATAGCACGTCGGGACCGGCGTATAGCGACCGGCAGGTATTGGATGCCATCCAGAGTGGAAATGACCACGGTCAACTGGTTTTGAAATGGTTTTTCGGACATGCACAAGAATATGCAAGACAATTTTTGCGTAAGCAATATGCAAATCTGGATTCGCCGGAATGGGACGTGATCTTTGCGAACACTAATCTCAAACTGATCAAGCGTATCCGGAATGGTCTTGAGCTTTCCGGCACTACTAAGCTGGCTACTTACTACGTTAGTGTAGCCAAATTCGCTGCCCTCGACTATGTGCGCGAGCAACGTGAAGATCACCTTCCAGTTCGGGAAGACGACCGGCTCGAGCAACCGCAAGTAGAAATTCGGCTGGAGGCCGAGGAGCGTAGTCGCTACGTTCGCGAATGGTTGTCGAATGTGCTACAGAATGCGGAACAGGTAAAGGTACTGCTGTTGCAGACAAAGGGATATTCATTCCGCGAGATCGTGGAACGTACGGATTACAATTCCGAAGGTGCCTGCCGAAACGCCCTTTTAAAAGGTAAGCAAAAGATCAGCACTTATCTTCTGGAAAATCCGGAAGAAAGTGCCAAGTTACGGGCATTACTGCTCGATCAATAACCTCTATGGACTACTTCAATTGGATTCAAAAATACCGGCAACAAGCCCTGTCATCAGCGGATCGGCAGGCTTACGAGCACGAGCAGACCGAAAATGGTCAGCTGCGTTCGGAAGTCGAAGCCGTGGATCTGATGGAGTCCTTATTGTCAGCTGGCGCGACTGGCCTGTCTGAATCAGAGATTCTGGGTGATCAGCCTTCCGGCAAAAAATATACCCGGACGTTATTGATTGCCAGTGGTGTACTGATCGTTCTATTGTTAGCAGGGGGCTGGTTCTATCAGCAAAACCAGCAGCAGAGTGTCCAACCCGCCAAGCAGACACCTGCAAAAGAATGGGGTCCGCGCTTTTTTGAGCCAGCTTCCTCCTATGGGGAAGATGAGGGGCCGGTGGCCTTGATTGTACCTTCTAAGGTAGAGGAACCGCAGATATCCAAAGAATTAAAGGTCGAAGCAGTAGCACCTCCATCCCTACCAACGGAAGAACCAGTAGTAGACATTCAGATTCCGGAAGGGAATGAAAACGCAGAAGCTATCGCCGAGTCAACACCACCCCGGCAACCAGGGGAAGACATCGTGCTCGGGAATACGGAGGTTGATAAGGGGGCAGCTTTGGCCATATCCGCCAAGAAAACAATCACGCTCAAACCTGGCTTCCACGCGAAAGCGGGATCTACGTTTCGGGCGGCCGTAAAAGACAAATAATTTATAAACACTTAATACTTAGAATCATGAAAAAGTTATTTTTACTGTTGGCCTTTGTGGGCTGTTTCGGAATGGCAAATGCTCAGTGGACGGATAATGGAAATGTATTGTATACTTTTGATCAAGTAGGGATTGGAACTAACAGCCCTGCAACAGTTGTTGATGTACAGAATTCTGGCTACACAGGATTCTTTATCAAAGAAACTTCAGGAACAGGTGCGGCACAATTTAGATTCCGGGCAAACGTGTCTTCATTTAACTTTGATAACCCGGCTGGGAGTTTGCAAGCAAAAGTGGAGTTTAATGGGGGTAGTAATCAGCTCAACTTTGTAAATAATGTCAATGGTAATTTCCTGTTTACGACAAATAATAATAATTTGTACTTCACCAATCAAGGTCGTCTCGGAATCGGTACCTTGACGCCTCAAAGAACTCTATCTGTAAATGGCAGCATGGAATCAGAAGAAGTGGAAG
>JASBTH010000597.1 GCA_030148525.1 Saprospiraceae bacterium
GTTCCACCAGCTTGTTGACATTATTGGCATCGCGAAAAACACCAATGGCAATTACTGCTGATTTCTGATTGGGGGGAGGCGTACTGGCTTCGGTATCGCTATCGTCGTAGTCGTCCTCTTCTGTCGCCGGTGGATTATCCTCATCGGCAGGAAATTGGTCTTCGGTATTGTCTTGTGTAGGAAAATCGAGGGCTGGTGCATCCTCCGCCAAACTGGAATCACCGGAAGGCGGTGGGGGCACATTGGTCCGGGTTTCGGGTAAATTGGCTGTCGGATCGGGTTCGGAGGGCTTAAAAAATCGTGGATAGAGGATCGCAAACAATATGGCCACTACAACGACAATGGCAATGCCAATGATCAGGCCAAGATTGCGGCGAAAGAAGGCACTACCCCCCGAGTCAGAGGTCGCCTGGCTATAATCGGTAGGGGGAGCAGGTTTCTCGGTCTCCGCTTTTTGTACCGGTATAGCCTGGACCGCCGGCAGACCAAAGGTATCGGTATTGAAATTAGTGGTATCGGGCAGGAATTGCAAGGTATTCTCAAAATCGACGTACAGTCGACCTACCTGATCGATAATTACAATATCCTTTTGTTGGAGTTTGGCTTTTTGCTTTTCAACGTAGTCCCGAATGGCCTGGCGGGCCTCATCTGCCGATTGCCCTGTTTTTTCACTTAAGTACTGGACAAAGAGGCCATCGTCGGCAGCCACCTGCTCATTGAAGGAGATGGATTTTACCGGGGGTTGGATCTTACCCTGAACGGGATCGATATTCGACGGTTTATACGCCAGGGAAAAGGCACCCAAACCCGGAACGATCACCTCATCGTGCTCGTAGAGCAACTCAGCGATACAATTGTTGATTTGTTTTTCCATGGGATTGCCTTTTCGGCAAAAATAGGATATTTAACGCAATTCTTTACGGATACCGGCTTCTCTCGCGTAGACCGACAGAAAATCACCGAACCATTTGGATTTTTTACGGGCCTTGACGACCTCTTCCACGTAGCCCGAACCATTTACCGAAAGCAGCCCTACGCCTTGATGGCGACAGATTTTCAACAAGGCTGTACGCTTTTCCTGTGACAGGGATCCCAGGGAGTCTCTGGATACTGCCAGCCACCTGAAATTTGCCGGATACTGGGTCAATTGCCGGATCATGTCAACTGTCAGGTGCCCGTAGTGATTACGGGTGAGCGCCCCGTACAGTAGCGCACCAATGACCAGGGTGTTAATGGGAATAGCAAACTGCCAATAGGTATCCTCAAAACGATAAAAGGTGAAAAACGCCCCGCTGAGCACACAAATGATGAACCCGGCCCGCGCACAGTTCCCCAAGAACTGCCAAATATTGAGCCGGGGCCGGATGGCCCGCAGGGTATTATATGACTTGGCTTCCATGCTGACCACCCGGGTACCGCCAATCCAGGGACGGTAGGCCAGCAGCCCGTCCGCGCGTTTGCCGCCGGCCTTGCGGCGGGTGTGCACCTCGATATCGGAGAACACCCGGCCTCCCCTCGCCCATCGCTGGTATTTGCGTTCCAGATATTGGAGGGCAGCCATCTGTACCCTTGTTTCGGATAGTCGGGTCATCTTTTTCCATAAAAATACAATAAAAACAAATATATTTAAGTACAAACAAATAATTTTCAGCACCAACGGCTTTGTTTACGGATTCTTGACAGGCAGGCAGCCAACAAAAATGTATTTTTGCCTGTATACCGAAAGCGTAGTGGGAGTTTTGCGTGGTTCGTTTTTTAGAATCCGCCCGGGCTCCCTCGCAGAATGTCAAAACACGAACCAGCACATGGAAGTAAGCAATCAAATCAATCGACAAACATCTGCCGACCTGTTCGAGGAAGCCAAGCACTATTTCCCCGGGGGAGTGAACTCTCCGGTGCGCGCTTTCAAATCAGTTTCGGGTCCCCCCCTTTTTATTAAAGAAGGTCAGGGAGCCCGCATTACAGACGAGGACGAGAACGAATTCATTGATTTTTGCTGTTCGTGGGGGCCGCTCATTCTCGGCCACAACAACGATCAGGTGCGGGAGGAGGTAATACAAACCGTGGCGAAAGGAACCTCATTTGGTACCCCTACCCGCTTGGGGAATCAGCTGGGTAAACTCATTACCGGGAATCACCGCTACATTGATAAGATTCGTTTTGTCAGTTCGGGAACGGAAGCCGTCATGTCAGCTCTGCGACTGGCCCGCGGAATTACCGGCAAAAGTAAGGTGATCAAATTTGAGGATTGCTACCACGGTCACGTCGATTCCCTGCTGGTAAAAGCAGGTTCCGGACTGGCGACCTTCGGGGTAAGCACTTCGGCTGGGATACCGCCCAGCTTTGCCAAGGAAACCATTGTGTTGCCGTTGAACGACCGTAAAGCACTGGATGAAACATTGCAGGAGCACGCCGACGACATTGCCTGCATCATCGTGGAACCCATTCCCGCTAATAACGGACTACTGGTGCAGGACCCTTCCTTTTTGGAATGCCTTCGCCTGAAAGCGTATAAATACGGAGTGCTGCTGATCTTCGACGAGGTTATCTCCGGATTCCGGGTCGGTTTTGAAGGGGCAGCCGGATATTACGATATTCAACCCGACATCCTCACCTTCGGTAAGATCATCGGTGGTGGCATGCCGGTGGGTGCCTACGCAGGCAGTCACGAAGTGATGAGCCACATCGCACCTGATGGCCCCGTATATCAGGCGGGCACATTAAGTGCGAATCCCGTTGCCATGGCCGCTGGTTACGCCACCTTGAAACAGTTGCTGGAACCGGGCTTCTACGAGAACCTGGAAAAGAAAACGGCCGATTTTGTGCGGAAAATCCAGGACCACTGCGACCAGAAGGGGTACGATATTCACCTGCAACAGATGGCCTCCATTTTTTGGATGGCCTTTACCCGCGAGCGCATCCTGCGATCCGACCAGATTGAGGCTGCCAGTATGGAAACATTTAAGAAAGTACACCACGAACTGTTGCAGCGCGGTGTTTACCTGGGTCCTTCCGGATACGAAGTCGGATTCGTTAGTGCTGCCCATACCCAATCCGATCTGGAGGAAGCAGCATCTATTGTAACGGAGGTCCTGGATTTAATCCATTGAAATGGACGGTAAGCAGAATATCCGATTGCGCTTGTTATCCTACGCAGTGATTGCCTACATGCTATTGGCCTTCACTTGGTGGTCGGTGCTGTTGTACGAAAAAAACCGGGATGCCTTCTATGCTAAGCGGGAGTTACTGCTGATCGGGATGGTCGCGGAAGGACGGGTATCCGGACAGGCTGCTTTTCAGCAAACACCCGAATTTCAGGAACTGCAAAGTAAATACCAGAAACAGAAATACATGATTATGGGCGAGGCGGCCGTATTTGTCGCCAGTCTGCTCGTGGGAATGTATTTGATCAATCGCGGCTACTACAAGGAAATACAGTCTGCCCGGCAGCGCCGAAATTTCCTTTTGTCCATTACCCACGAATTGAAATCGCCCATTGCCTCCATTCAGCTGGTCCTGGAGACCATGAAAAGAAGGACTACCCTGAAGCCGGAACTGAAAGAACGCCTGATGGAGAATGCCCTGAGCGACACCGATCGACTGCACGGGCTGGTGAACGACCTGCTACTTTCCGCCAAACTGGAGACCGCCTATCAGCCTTTTCAGGAGCATATCGACTTGAGCGAATTGGTGGATGGCATCATCGATAAAATGCGCCACAAATAC